>DAOVNE010000109.1 GCA_030630395.1 Candidatus Eiseniibacteriota bacterium | reverse complement strand
GCACCCGCGCCTCTAGCGCGGGTGCCCTTCTGTCATGGAGACGAGGGTGTCTTCGACAAAGCGCGTATTGCCGTCTGGAGCCTGCTCCGATATGATGGAGCCGCGCGCATGTCCTGGCAGGTTCGTGGGCTTGAGCGCTGAGGGGATGGCTTAGGGATTGGGCCATGGCCAGCGACACACGGAGCGGGCGATGCCGGAGCAAACGACTCTTCGCGACAGACTCACAAGCGGGACGGCGATTCTCATCTACATCGCTCTCGTCAAGCTCGCCATTCATCTGCTGACAAACGGGGGATACGGATACCACAGGGATGAGCTCTACTACATCGCCTGCGGTGACCATCTGGCGTGGGGGTATATCGATCACCCTCCTCTGACGCCGTTCCTGGCGCGCCTTATCACCTCGACCCTCGGAACATCACTGGCCGGCCTGAGGCTGATCCCGGCTCTCGCCGGAGCGCTCACCGTATTCGTCGCAGGCAAGACGGCGAAGGTGCTGGGCGGCAAGCTCTTCGCGCAGGCTCTCACGGCGGTCGCCGTTCTCGTCGGCGGAACCTACCTCTTCTACGGGACACTTCTGACAACGAACGTGTTCGACCAGCTGTTGTGGGCGGTCGCGCTCTACCTCTTCGTCTCGATACTCAAGAGTGACAACCGCCGGCTCTGGATATGGTTCGGCGTGGTCGTAGGAATAGGCCTGCTCAACAAGCATACGATGGCTTTCCTCGCGGGCTCGGTCTTCGCCGGGCTTCTCCTCACGGATGAACGGCGCCGCCTGACCTCTCGCTGGCCGTGGTACGCGGCGGGCATCGCGGCGGTCATCTTTCTGCCGAATGTGATCTGGGAGATCGCCCATGGGTGGCCCACGATCGAGTTCCTCCAGAAGGCGGAGCTCAATAGGATGTCTGGCGTGTCACCGGGCATGTTCTTCCTGGGGCAGCTCTTTGGTCTCAATCCACTTCTCCTGCCCGTCTGGATCGTGGGGCTCTGGTTCGCTCTTCTCTCGAAGGGCGGCAAGAAGATGCGACCGATCGGCTGGGCGTTCGCTCTACTCTACGTCTACTTCGTGCTCTCGAGGGCGAAGGGGTACTACCTGATTCCGTTTTATCCTCCTCTTCTTGCGCTCGGCGCAATAGAGGTGGAGCGTTTCTTCAAGTCGAGGAAGCTCAGGTGGGCTCCTGCCACGGCCATAGCCCTGCTCGTTGTCGGGGCCGCCCTCCTTGCTCCAAGCTCGCTTCCGATTCTGTCGCCCGAGCGGCTCATCGAATACCGAAGGGTCGTAGACCCAACGATGAAGCACCTCGTGCCTGGAGAGTCCGAGATGCTTCCGCCGTTCCAGGACATGTTCGGGTGGGAGGAGATGGTCCAGGAGGTCGCGCGCATCTACCACTTGCTTCCCGAGGAGATGCGTTCGGTTGCGGCCGTCTCCGGCAACAACTACGGACAGTCGGCAGCGATCGATTTCTTCGGTCCCAAGTACGGGCTCCCGAAGGCAATCTGCACGCACAACAACTACTGGTACTGGGGACCGCGCGACTACACGGGTGAGGTTCTGATCACAATCGGCGTGAGACCCCAGGCCCTTCAGAGCGCGTTCGGATCCGTTGCACTGGCGACCACGATCACGCACGATTACGTCGTCTGGTACGAGACAAACCAGCCGGTGTTCATCTGGCGTGACATGAAGATACCGCTCGATGTCGCGTGGCCGAGGATGAAGCTCTTCTACTGATCCCGCGGCGACGCCGCGGACCTTTTCTCCTGAGAGGACGATGACTACCACAGCTTGTGTCCCGAGGTGGATCGGTACGACCGCGGTTCTGGCGGCGCTCCTTGCTGTGGCGCTTGGAGCGGGGGTGGGGTGCGGACGCGGCGATGAGGCGTCCGTGCGCAAGGCCGAGGCACGCACGGCTGAGGAAGAGGAGTACTGGGGAGATCCGGGCGGCCGCTGGCACGAGGGCGGCTGGCGGGAACTCTCTCTCGCTGAGGAGACGGGTGTCACCGAAGAGCAGCACCGCGAGATCGAACGGCTGCTCTCGATCGGATATCTGACGGGCTCCACTGCGCCACCCGCGAACGACGGCGTCACTGTCTACGACAGAAAGCTGGCTCTGGACGGCTACAACTTCTACACGGCCGGACATCTCCCTGGCGCCCTTCTCATGGACATGCGTGGAACCAAGATCCACAAGTGGGAGTGCAGGTTCATCGACGCCTGGGATCGCTTCCCGGGGGATGCGCTTCCGAAGAACAACAAGTCGATCGGCTACTGGCGACGGGCGCATCTCTTCCCGAACGGGGACGTGATTGCCATCTTCGAGGGCGTCGGGATCATCAAGGTCGATCATCGTTCGAAGCTCCTCTGGGCGAACTTCAATGCTGCGCACCACGATCTTGAGGTGATGGACGACGGCCGCGTCTACACGCTGACGCGCAGAGCCCACATGATCCCGAGGATCAGCGAAGAGCACCCCATACTCGAGGACTTCATCACACTCCTGGACTCCGAGGGGAATGAGATCCACAGCTTCTCGGTGCTTGAGGCGTTTGAGAACTCACCCTACGCTGAGGCGATCGCGGGGATGGCCGACCAAGGCGATATCTTCCACACGAACACGATCGAGATCCTGGACGCCACACTCGAGGGGCGCGTTCCGGGGTTCGCTGAGGGAAACGCCCTCATCAGTCTGAGGGAGATCGGTCTCATAGCCGTCGTGGACATGAAGACTGAGCGCGTGGTCTGGGTACTCAAGGGAACGTGGGAGGCGCAACATCAGCCGACTGTCCTCCCGGACGGGAACATGATGCTGTTCGACAACCGCGGCTACCATGGGTTCTCACGGGTGATAGCGTTCGATCCAGGCTCGCTCGAGACATCGTGGATCTACAAGGGGGAGAAGCCCAACAACTTCTTCTCGCGCGAGTGCGGCTCCAACCAGTATCTGCCGAACGGCAACATCCTCATCACGGAATCCGATCGTGGGAAGGCGTTCGAGCTGTCGCCGGAGCTGACGATAGTGTGGAAGTACATCAACACGGCGCAGGTCGGAGACAAGAGCGAGTTCATATCGAGCATCTTCGAGATGATCCGGGTCGAGCCGGACTATGTCGAGACGTGGCTCGGAAAGAGGCGATGATGAGACGGGGCTCATGGGCTGTGATGGCTGTGTGCACGGTGGCGCTCTTGGCAGGCTGCGCGTCGCAACTGGAGCACGAGGGGCTGGGGTTGGATCGCGATCTGGGGCTTCCCGGTGAGGCGAGTTTCACGGTGACTCCCGATGGCGCATGGTCCGGGCTCGGCGGTCCGACGGCGCTCTATCACGAGGGCGAACACAGGCGGACCTATGTCACGTGGGTCAACTCGATTGGCGACCTGAGGGTTCTGTACTTCGACCACGACACCGGGGAGAAGGTGAAGAAGACGCTGCGCGTGGAGTATCAGATAGACGATCGCGCCGCCCCCGCGCTTCTGATGCGTCCCGACGACAGGCTCGCCGTCTTCATGTCCGGCTTCCGCGGTATGTGGTTCCTGTACAGGACCGCCTCGCGGCGTGAGAATATCAGTGTCTGGGGAGCCGAGTCGTATGTCGGGCCACATGCAACCGGCAGCCTCGGCTACAGCTATGCCACGCCCGTGCAGCTTTCGGACGAGAGCGACAGGCTCTATGCCTTCTGGAGGGGAGTCGGGTTCGCGATATACTCCGCCGTCTCGGATAACAGGGTGAAATGGACGGAGCCTGCTCGCTTCATCCACGAGGAGGGGAAGCACCCCCTCGTCAAGGTGACATCGGACGGCGTGAGCAGGATCCACTTCGCGAAGACGGCCGGGCTTCCCGATGACCCGGGAGGCAGCAGCATCTACTACGCGCGGTACGAGTCCGGAAGCGTTGTTCGAGCCGACGGAACTCATGTCGCAAACATGGATGCGCTGCCGTTCGCTCCGAGTGCCTGCGACGTTGTCTACGACGCATCGACTACCGGAGTGTCCGCGCGTGTGTGGGACGTGGTGGACGACTCGGATGGGAACCCGGTTATCGTCTACGCGACATTCCCGTCGGATGATGATCACGTCTACTGGTACACCAGGTGGAATGGCGCAGCGTGGGAGAACCGGGAACTGACGCACGCGGGGGGCTGGTTCGCCTCTGGTCGCCCGGGCAGTCGCAACGTGGATGTACATCTGTCGGGGGGCATCGCCCTCGACCACAGCGATCCATCGATCGTCTATCTATCACGTGAGATCGACGGCATATTTGAGATAGAGCGCTGGGTAACGCCCGATAAAGGCGAGACGTGGAACGTCGATGCGATCACCTCGAACTCGCGCTGGAACAACGTTCAGCCTGTGGTACCCGAGAACCATGGCCCCAATGGGCCGGGGCTTCTGTGGATGAATGGCCCCTACTCGGACCACGTCGAGTTCCTCACGTCGCTACGGATGAAATAGCGGCTCCTTTCTGCGGTCTTCGGATGACGCCGGCTTCGTGCTATAATGGCCGCAAGGAGGAATCTTGAGACCACTCATTGCCATCCTGCTCATATCCGTCGCCCTCGCAGCCACGAGCGCGACTCCCGAGCGCATCGAGCTTGCTCCAAGCGCAGCACCCACCGAACTCACGCTTCTTGCGACGAGCCTCGAGAGCACAACCCTGCGACTTGATATCGGGAGCTTCACGACCGAGCCCGTCGATATCGACGGTAGGCTTCTTTTCTCAGTGGCCTTGAGTGGCGCCGCTCGAATGCTCGAGCAGGGGTTTCCGGAACTCCCGATCGTGAGACAGTCGATCGTCATTCCCGACGACGCGCAGATGGACGTCCGCGTCATCGATGCCACCTTCCGCGACTTTGACCGCATAGATGTCGTTCCCTCCAGAGGGGCGATCAAGAGACACGTCGATCCGGACTCCGTCCCGTACGAGTTCGGGACCATCTACGAGCAGGATGCGTGGTTCCCTGCGGAGATCGCCGGACTTGGTGACCCGTTCATCATGCGGGACACGCGCGGCGTCGTCGTCGAGCTGAACCCGTTCCAGTACAATGCCCGGACGCACACCCTCCGCGTCTACACCTCGATCACGATTGAGGTCTCAGTCGCAGGCCCTGGCAATGTGAATGTCCTGAGAAGAAGCCCCGGTACGCGGGTGGCTGAGTTCGAACGGCTCTACGCGAGTCGTTATCTGAACTACAGTTCGGTCGCCCGCAGGTACACGCTGTTGGCCGAGAGCGGGCCGATGCTGATCATCGCGAACGATGCTTTCGTCGAGACCACACGCCCGCTGGCCGATTGGCGAAACCAGATCGGCATGTCGACCACGCTCGTCGGTCTCTCGACGGTCGGTTCATCGGCCGACGACATCAAGAACTACATCCAGAACGCCTACGACACCGACGGCATCGCGTACGTGCTTCTCGTAGGCGACGATGAGCAGATGCCGTATCTCCTTGATGGAGGCCAGTCAGCCGACCCGGCGTATTCCCTCCTGGCTGGAACCGACAACTACCCGGAGATCTTCGTCGGCCGCTTCTCTGCTGAGACGCTTGCTCAGGTCGCGACGCAGGCG
>DAOVNE010000228.1 GCA_030630395.1 Candidatus Eiseniibacteriota bacterium | reverse complement strand
TTCCACACGACCGATAACGGTTGTGGTCCGGGTGCTGCCGGTGGTGCTGGCATCAACGTGGACGACACCTGGGCCGAGGGCGACGATGAAGATCCGAACCCGGTCGAGGAGAGCAGCTGGGGTAGCATCAAGGCGATGTACAGGTAGTGTAGCAGTACTACGTACAATACCTCTCCCCCTTGGAGCCCGCCGGGATCTTCCGGCGGGCTCCTTCTATGGCGCCCGCAACCGTCAGCTAGGCCAGGGTCATGAGGATAGTGCGCACACTCAGGAGGGTTATGAGCGTTCCCACAATCCACATGAGGGTGCGAGCCGGCAGGCGTTTGCATAGAACGGCGGCGAACGGCGCCGCGATGACGCCGCCAATAAGCAGCCCAAGTATGACCCGCCAATGCACGAACCGAATGAGGGCAATGAAGGCGATCGCCTCAGCGAGTGTGACGAAGAACTCGGTGAGATTGACTGTTCCGATGCTGCGGCGAGGATCGTTCCCGTTCGCGACAAGCGTCGACGTGACGATAGGTCCCCATCCGCCGCCACCGATGGCGTCGCAGAGACCGCCCACCAGTGCCAGCGAAGTGTGTCTGGTACGAACCACGAGGTTCGGGGTTCTGCGCGCGGCCTTCCAGAGGATTCTCAAGCCCATTGTGAGAAGGTAGGCGGCAATGAACGGCTTCACGGTCCTGCCGGGAAGCTGAGTCAGTACGTAGGCACCGATGATTCCGCCAATCACGCCGGGCACAAGAAGGCGCCGAAACAGTGCGCGATCGATATTCCCGAGCTTCAGATGTGATAGCCCCGAGACCCCCGTTGTGAAGACCTCGGCGATGTGAACGCTCGCGCTTGCTGCCACAGGTGAGATGCCGATGCTCAAGAGAAAACTCGTCGACGTCACTCCATATGCCATCCCCAGTGCGCCGTCGATCATCTGTGCCGCAAAGCCGACGGCGATGAAGATGAGGATTCGCTCATCCATTCAGCTTCCTCCGATTCATGGCGTTCGGGACGAGTCGCCCTTGCGTGCGCGGTACAGGTCTGGTTCAGGACGATGACCACGAAACCAAGAACACTCTAATTGTAGCCTTATTGGAGTGTTATGTCAAGAGACCTTTTCACTCTCGCGCCGGGTTGGGCGTGGTTGAGAAGACGCTCGCGGTCGGCGCAAGTGACCGTGGAGTCGTAGCATCGTCCGGGTTGGGCAGGACCGGGCGCGGTCAAATCCGCTTGACGGGGTGGGTGTCGGGTGCTAGCCTCACACGGTGAGCGGTAGACCGGATTTGCGATTCTCGAGCCATGTGTGGCCAACGGAGGCAAGAATGAGGGTGATACAGGGAAGTGGTGTGCGCCGAGCACTGGCAGGCCTTGTCGTGTTTGGCGTCCTTTTTCTGAGTGCGTCTGCGGCGCTTGCCGACCTTTGCCCGCGGGTGAAGTTCGTAAGTCCCGGGGACCAGCGTCTTCAGATTGGCTGGACGATGGGGATCGACGAGCGGGATATTATCGATGTGTACGGCATCGAATTCGGCGGCTATCGGGTGTGGGTCAAGGAGCTCTGGAACGACGACGAGTTCTTCCTGGCGAGGGAGTACGTCTGGGGCGAGGAGGATACGTCCGCTGCAGGGTACTGGGACCTCGATCCATTCTATGAGGACAGCATCCGCGTCTACACGGATAGACACGCCCAGAACGCGTTTCCCTACATGTTGTCGGTGACTGCATTCGAAGAGGGTGTGAGTTCGGTTAATGATGATTGTCTTGAGCTGAACAGCTCCGTGACCGTGTATCCGCGTGACGGCAAGCAGGACATCCTCTCGAAGATCCAGGCTATCCCGAATCCGTATCGCTCCAGCGCGGATTGGGAGCACGGCGGAGAGCGGCGTATCGCATTCGTCAGGCTTCCCGGAACGGCCACGATTCGCATATACACGGCGTCAGCCAAGCTTGTTCGTAAACTTGACCACGACGATCCCGAGAGCGATCAGGAGAGTTGGGATCTCAAGAACTCCAGTGGCGAGGAGGTGGCGCCGGGGGTCTATATCTGGTCGGTTGAGGCGCCCGGGGTGGGGAGTATCACCGGCAAGATCATGGTGATCAAATAGAGGCCGCATCACAGCGGGAACCTCGAGAGACACATATTGACAGTGGGGCCGTTCGACCGCGATCGTCGGGATAGAGGGTCAATCTCCCGTGAGCGCACCTGGTCGAGCGGCTTCTCCACGAATGGAAGACCGGGCGGAGGGCGTATCTCGGTCGGAGGAGGAAGCGTGAGTTCGACAATCATTGAGAAGATCGGCAGAACACACTCGGGCCGAGACGTATCGCCGGGCGACATCGTTGATATGGTGATCGACGCGCGGATAGCGCGCGACTTCGGTGGGGCGAATGTGGTGAAGAACATCGAGCAGAACGACCTGAGCGTCGATGACGTCGGGAGCACGTTCTTCACCTTCGACTGCAATCCGGGAGGATCGGACCAGAAGTACGCGGCAAACCAACAGACGTGCCGGCTGTTCGCGAGGGCCAGAGGGATCGAGGTCTTTGATATCGACGCGGGTATCGGGACGCATCTTGCGATAGATGAAGGCCTGGTCGGACCGGGAGGCACACTGGTCTCGACGGATTCGCACGCGAACATACTGGGCGCGATCGGAGCGTTTGGGCAGGGCATGGGGGACCAGGATATCGCGAGCGCCTGGGCGCACGGGAAAGTCTGGTTCAAGATCCCGAAATCGATGCGGATCACTCTCAAGGGTCAGCCGGGCGAGAACGCCACAGCCAAGGACATCGTGCTGGCCTGCATCAAGCACTTCGGCGCAAGCGGTCTTCTGGGATTCGCAGGCGAGTACTACGGTCCAGTGGTCGATAGCCTCTCGCTTGATGCGAGAATCACGATTGCATCCATGGCGACGGAGATGGGTGGCATCATCACATTCTTCCCGCCGAACGACGAGATCATCAAGTATTCGAACAGTGCAGGCGAGAAGAGATGGACGCCCGTCTACGCGGATGAGGATGCGGAGTACGCACGTGTTGAGGAGGTCGATATCTCCGGAATCGGTCCGATGATCGCGAAGCCTGGTCACCCGGATGATGTGGTCGCGGTCTCCGACGTCGCGGGCAGGAAAGTCGACTCAGTCTTCATCGGTTCGTGCACCAACGGACGCTACGAGGATATGGTTGCGACCGCGAAGATACTGAAGAACCGGAAGGTGGCTCCAGGCGTAGTTCTGAAGATCGTTCCCAGCACCGATATCGTGTGGAGGCGGTGCCTTGATGATGGGATCATCGCGATCTTCAAGGACGCAGGTGCGCTTCTGGGTAACGCGGGGTGCGCCGGATGCGCGGCGGGGCAGATCGGCCAGAATGGGCCGGGCGAGGTGACGATAAGCACCGGGAACAGGAACTACCCGGGCAAGCAGGGGAAGGGCGAGGTCTACCTGGCGTCTCCTGAGACTGCGGCGGCATCCGCGGTAGCGGGTGTAATTGCGACGGCAGTGACGATCCCCGACAAGCCGGCTGTTTTCATGCCCGATGCCGAACTTGCCACAAAGAAGGCGGTGGCTCATACCGAGGCAGCAGGAGGGGACAATCCGACGAAGATCAAGGGCCGGGTCTGGCTCGTCGACATGGACAACATCGACACCGACATGATCTTCCATAATCGCCACCTGGCGATTACCGAGCTGAGCGAGATGGGACAGCAC
>DAOVNE010000011.1 GCA_030630395.1 Candidatus Eiseniibacteriota bacterium | reverse complement strand
TCCGGGGCCGGCAGGCATGCCGAAGAGCACGGCGGCGTCGATGTCCATCTGACCCGTGCCGGTCGGACCGTTGTCCTCGTCACCCTCGTCGTCGCCTGTCGCGAGCTTGATACCGACGCGAGCGGTGACCATCGGGTCCATCATGATCATGTACTTGGCGTCGATCCACGTGTCCATGATGCCCGTGGTCTCGTACTCGGTACCGCCGAAGTCGGTCATTTTGTTCATCATGAAGGCGGGCTTCACACCGATCTCGAACTGGTCCATGACGCTGTAGTACAGATCGACCGGGATGTACATCTCGGTTCCGGCCACGTCGCCCTCGAAGTCGAACTTCTCACCATCGACGTCATACCAGCCGTTCTGCGAGAAGTAGACGACGCCCGTGCCGATGCCGAACGTGCCGGCATCGTGTGTCATCGGCGTGTCGTTGAAGTAGAGGAAGTCAAAGGCGCCGGCCGTCGTGGCGAGTCCCACGACAAACACGATCATCGCTACTGAGAGAATACTGCGTCGCATACTGAACCCCCTAGAAATCGCGATTATTGATTTGCACTCCACTAAAGGAACTTCACTGGTCGTCCCAGCTTCGTTCTCTCTATCCTTGCACCTCCCTCCGGATTCGCGGGGACTACACGACAGTCCCCAGTGCACCGTAGAAAGCCTTATCCTTGCCCACCTGCGGCCGGTTCCCTGGACCGGCCGAGACCAGACACCACAAGTCTTCCGTTATGACCTCTTCAAATAGCCGTTTCAGATAGAGACTCTTACTGGAACCCTATCTGCTTATCCTGCTGCCCACTAGAGATGAACTTGATCTCTCCGTTCTTCTCCTCGTACTTGCTGATGTTGCCGGCCAGGGCGTGAGCAAAGGCCTTGATGTTCTGGGGCGCCATCACGATTCGTGCGTGGACGCGGCTCTTCTTGGTGCCGGGCAGGACTCTGATGAAGTCAACGACGAACTCGGCGGGGGAGTGGGTTATCACCGCGAAGTTCGCGTAGACCCCCTCAGCCTCTTCGTCTCTGAGCTCGATGCTTATCTTCTTCTGCTCCGCCAATTGCCACGCCTCCCCGCACACAGTGCGTATACACGACTGCTCAGTCTGGATTTGCGGCCAAGATAGGAGCGAAGTCGGGACATGTCAAGCGCTTTCTGGGCCGCACGTTAGCAATCACCGTGCCATGTGTGCACGGTTGTCACGTTCGTGAACTCCCACTCGGGTGATTGGACTTGAGTGTCGACGTCCATGTTTCACGTCGCTCGAGCGTCGTGGCCCCCCTGTTTCGAGTCACTCCCAGTCGCGGTCTTTCCCATTCCTACAGCACGGAGCATCCGCTCTGGAGAGGTTCCCACCGTGCACGGCACCTCTTCGCGCGGCGCGTGCAAGCCGCGAGGCCATCCTCTGCGGCGGGGAAACCTTGCAGGCTTACGCTTTGGCGAACATTCCTCTTGACAGGTTTTGCGTGAGGTGATATTGTGGGCATGGATAAATGACACGTAGTAAGTCTTGTGTTGATGGGCAACAAGCATCCAGCGGACGAATTCGACAGCTTTGACAGTTGTCCGAACTGTAGAGCGGAGGAACTATGGTTGCGGAACTGAAAAGGCTGGACTCCGGAGTGGGGGCGCCAGAGTTGGACCGCGCCGAGGTGATCCAGGTCTATGAGGACGTCTCTCTCAAGCAGAGACGGCGTTTCCCGAACAACTTTTTTGAAGGATCTGTTGGCCGCGCAAGAGCGGGCGTCATCACACGCTACCTGTTGGAGGAGAAGCTCGGTATCGGCGTAGACGAGATCCCGCGCGCCATTCATAAGAAGCTGTTCTACGAGAACGGCTTGACGTGGATGCTGGGGAGCTGCTTCGACTGGTCGCCGTACAAGGCCATCGACAATGCATACCCGGGCCGATTCCACAAATGGCAGTTCAATGTCAAGGGCATGTGGCAGGGGCCTGAGCGTTTCAAGCTCGCGGCCGAAGCTACACGCTGGATGATCGAGGAGAAGGAAGGCTGCGCAGTGGCCGAGATTCCGCAGCGGATTTCGGCGACGACCTTCGGGAAGTACAATCTGAGGGGCATGCTGTCGGTCTGCTTCCGCGGTTCGTTCTTCCGTGCCATCGAGAACGCATACCCTGGCCGTTTCCATCCGTGGGAGTTCAGAAACGTACCGAAGAACTTCTGGCAGGGCGAGCAGGGACTCGAGAACGCACGGCGCGCCACCAGGTGGCTCGTTGAGGACATGCTCGGTGTGCCGCCGGAGGCGGTCTTCCAGGATGTGACCTACCACCTCTTCAGAGAGTACGGGCTCGGTGGCATGCTGACCGGGTGCTTCCTGGGCTCGTCGATCCAGGCACTGCACAACGCGTATCCTGATCTCATCGTACCGGAGCATCCCAAGAGGAAGCCGAGACGGAGACGCACGATCGAGAGGGTGAAGCTCTCGAGCTAGCCTATACGGACATGTGAAAAGTGAAGGCGGCCGGCACCGTGAGGAGCCGGCCGCTTCTTGCAGGGCAGCCTTGACTTGTAGATTGGACTGGCTTAGCATCCTGTCTGCTGCGTCGTGGCGGTTGCCGGACGCCGTTCGTCACACGGCAAGAGCTTCAGGAGGACGTCATGGATTCGAGACACGTGACACGAGAGAGGCTGGCCGAGCTTCTCGACCGCTTCGGCAGATGCAGGGTCGCGATTCTCGGTGACATGATGCTGGACCGTTACGTTTGGGGAGGCGTCAGCCGCATCTCACCGGAGGCGCCCGTTCCGGTGGTGGAGGTCACGCGGGAGACCGTCCGGTTCGGCGGAGCGGCCAACGTTGCGGAGAACGTGGCGTCACTCGGAGCGTCGGCGACCGTCGTGGGTGTCGTCGGCCGCGACGATCACGCAAGAGTTTTGACCTCGCTTCTCACGGAGCGTGGTGTTGACATATCAAAGGTCCTCGAAGTAGATGGGCGACCCACCACAACCAAGACACGTATCATCGCGCACAGCCAACAGGTCGTCCGAGCCGATCGCGAGGACACCCGTCCTCTCAGCGCGGACGTCGCATCACGACTCGTTGAACTCGCCGCCCAGGCCATCGACTCCGTGGATGTGCTGGTCATCTCCGACTACGGCAAGGGCGTGGTGAGTGAACAGACGCTCGGAGCGGTTCTGGAGCAGGCGCGCGGGGCGGGGAAGCTCGTGTGCGTCGACCCGAAGGAGTCACACTTCGGGAGCTACAGGGGCGTCACCGCCATCACGCCGAATCTGAAAGAGGCGGCCGGGGCCGTGGGGTTCAGGATAGCAGGAGACGAGGACCTCTTGAGAGCGGGGTGGGAACTCCGTAAGAGACTCGACGCCGAGTGTGTGATCATCACAAGAGGCGAGGAGGGCATGTCGCTCTTCATGAAGGACGGCGAGCACGCTCATCTCCCGACCGTGGCGAGAGAGGTGTTCGACGTCACGGGCGCTGGGGACACCGTGATCGGCGTGCTGGCCGTGGCGCTTGCAGCAGGCGCGACAATGGTCGAGGCGGCTGCCGTGGCAAACCATGCAGCGGGCGTCGTGATACGAGAGGTCGGCACTGCGTCAGTGACGACCGATGAGATAGCCGGATCGTTCGAAGATGCCGAGGAGGAGTAGACGTGGGCGAGGTTGTGTCGCGTGAAGAACTCATCGGGATTCGCAGAGAGGTCCGAGCGGCCGGAGCGGTCGCCGTCTTCACGAACGGTTGCTTCGACATACTCCATCGTGGCCACACGGACTACCTCGAGCGGGCGAAGTCGCTCGGTGACGTCCTTGTTGTCGGCTTGAACACCGACAGATCCGTCCGTGCGCTCAAGGGAGAGACGAGACCGATAGTCCCGGAGGACGATCGTGCCCACGTGCTTGCGTCGCTCGCATCGGTCGACTACGTCTGTCTTTTCGACGAGGATACTCCGTATGAGCTCATCGCGGCTATCGTGCCGGATGTGCTGGTCAAAGGCGCCGACTACTCGGTGGAGACCATCGTGGGCGCTCAAGTCGTGACTGAGCACGGAGGGAAGGTTGTTGCCCTCGAAGTGCTGAAGGGCCGTTCGACGCGCTCCATCATTGACAGGATTCTGAAGGCGGGGAAGGGGCGCTAGAAGAGGCGGGAATATACCATTTGATGCTGGACTATTTCCCCTGAATGGAGTACCATATTGACCTTGTCTGGTAGCCGCATTCCTGGCTGCAGGCGGGCCGACGGAACGACATCCGGGCGGTCCATTTGATACCTTGGATCCCCCACGTGACCGCGCTCAAACGAACGCGGGTGCATGGGGGATTCACGTGCGATTGGCCGGGTGCGTCGCGGCCTTGTGGTGACGCGATAGCAGTCTGTGAGTGAGTCAAGGAGAGGTTTGATGGAGAGGCGACGTGTCGTTATCATGGGTGCGGCGGGAAGGGACTTTCAGAATTTCAACCTGGTCTATCGTGACCGCGAGGAGTTTGAGGTTGTGGCGTTCACTGCGACTCAGATTCCCGACATAGACGGCCGGGCGTATCCGCCGGAACTTGCCGGCAGGCTCTACCCCGACGGCATTCCGATCCGCGCGGAGGAGGATCTGCCGCGCCTGATCAAGGAACTCAGGGTAGATGATGTCGTCTTCGCGTACAGCGACGTGGAGCACGAGTATGTGATGCACAAGGCGTCCCTGGTGAACGCCCTCGGAGCCAATTTCGTTCTCCTGGGTGCTGCGGAGACGATGATCAAATCGAAGAAGCCCGTGATCGCCATCTGTGCGACCAGGACGGGATGTGGAAAGAGCCAGACGACGCGACGCGTTGCGGAGATCCTGATGGAGGCCGGGAAGAAGGTCGTCGCCATCAGACATCCGATGCCCTACGGGGATCTGACGAAGCAGATCTGGCAGCGCTTCGGCAGCTACGACGACATGATCAAGCACAAGTGCACGATCGAGGAGATGGAGGAGTACGAGCCTCATATCGACCGGGGGAACGTCGTCTTCGCGGGAGTGGATTACGAACGCATCCTGGAAGAGGTTGAGAAGGAGGCGGACATCGTCCTGTGGGACGGCGGCAACAACGACGCTTCCTTCTACGAAGCTGACCTCTACATCACGGTGGCTGATCCGCATCGTGTGGGGCACGAACTCACATACTATCCGGGAGAGCAGAACATCCGGATGGCGGACGTCGTCATCATCAACAAGGAAGACTCGGCGGAGCAGGCACAGATAGATCAGCTTGTGCGCAATATCGAGTCCGTGAACCCGGAAGCTCTGATCATCCACGCCGATTCACCGGTGGTCTTTGAGGAGGATGTCGATCTCAAGGGCAAGCGTGTTCTGGTCATCGAGGACGGTCCCACGCTGACCCATGGTGGGATGACGATCGGGGCGGGGACAGTGGCCGCAGAGCGTGCCGGCGCGATCCTCGTTGACGCGCGCGACAAGGCCGTTGGCAAGATCAGCGAGATGTACGAGAAGTACCCTGGTATCGGAACGCTTCTGCCTGCGGCCGGGTACAGCGGCCAGCAGGTTGCAGATCTTGAGACTACGGTGAACGCCGTCGACTGCGACTACGTGATTGTCGGTACGCCGATCGATCTCAGGAAGGTCATCAAGATCGAGAAGCCGAGCGTGCGCGTCATGTATGATCTTGACGTCAAGGGTAGCCCTACGCTCGTGGATGTCCTTAAGAAATTCCTGTAGCATTGGGGTCGCTTGAACCCGGTGCGCCGGGTTTTGGGCGCGGATCTCTGGAACCGCAGCATCCATGGGGGGATCACTTGAAGATCCATGAGTACCAGGCCAGGGGAATCCTGAGTGAGTATGGGGTCCCGATTCCTCGTTTCGAGGTTGTGGACGATCCCGGAGACGCGCGTCGCGTCGCCGAGGAGATCGGCAGGATGGTCGTCGTCAAGGCTCAGGTGCATGTGGGCGGCCGCGGCAAGGCCGGTGGTGTCAAACTGGCGAAGACTCCCGACGAGGCTGAGAAGCATGCAACGGCCATACTCGGGATGGACATCAAGGGGCTCACGGTCGAGAGAGTCATGGTGGCGGACGCCGTCGACATAGAGAGCGAGTACTACGTCGGAATCGTCGTCGATCGTGCCACCAAGAGACCCGTCTACATGGTGAGCGCCGCGGGCGGAGTGGACATTGAGGAGGTCGCAGCGACGACGCCTGAGAGAATCCACAAGCACCCGGTCGATCCCGACAAGGGGTTATCCACGGCGGAGGCGCAGGAACTTGCGGCGAAGCTCGACACGAGACCTCATGTGGTTCGTGACATCGCGGTCGTCGTTGAGAAACTGTACGACGCCTTCACAGGAAGCGATGCCTCGCTCGCGGAGATCAACCCGCTCGTTGTCACGCCGGATGAACAGGTCTGGGCCATCGATGCGAAGATCAACATCGACGACAACGCGCTCTTCCGCCATCCCGACATTGAGGCCATGCGTGACCCGTCGGGTGAGACCGACGACCTGAGACGCGCGCGAGAGATGGGTCTCTCGTACGTTAAGCTCGAGGGTGACGTCGGCTGCATCGTGAACGGCGCCGGTTTGGCCATGACCACAATGGACGTGATCAAGTACTACGGCGGAGAGCCGGCCAACTTCCTCGACATCGGAGGAAGCTCGAGTCCGGAGAAGATGCAGACCGCCATCGACATCATCACGAGCGACCCGAACGTCAAATCGATTCTCATCAACATTTTCGGAGGAATCACCCGCTGCGACGACGTCGCGCGGGGGCTCGTGGCCGCGCTCAAGGAGCGGTCGGTGGGGCTTCCGCTCGTTGTCCGATTGACAGGGACGAATGCTGAGGAGGCAGGGCAGATCCTCGCAGAGCACGAGATGAAATCTGCCGAGACGATGGATGAGGCAGTTGAGAAGGTGGTCGAGCTGGCGAGGAGGCAGGCGTGAGCATCTTTCTGGATGAAGCTACAAGAGTCTGCGTCCAGGGTATTACCGGCCGCGACGGCTCGTTTCATACCCGTGCCATGGTCGAGTACGGCACCAACGTTGTCGCGGGGGTCACACCCGGCAAGGGTGGACAGGAGATGGATGGGATTCCCGTCTTCAACACCGTGCGTGAGGCCGTCGATGCGACAAACGCGAACGCCACCATCATCTTCGTCCCCGCGAAGTTTGCGGCGGGTGCTGCGATGGAGGCCGTCGAGTCGGGTGCTAAGCTCGTTGTCGTTGTCTCCGAGGGTGTGCCCACTCTCGATGTCGCGAAGATCTACAAACGGGCGAAGGAACTCGGCGTCCGGATGATCGGACCGAACTGCCCCGGCATCATCAGTCCCGGAAAATCGAAGCTCGGTATCATGCCGGGCTCCATCCACTCGCAGGGCGGAATAGGTGTCGTCTCGAGGAGTGGAACGTTGACCTATGAGGTCGTGGACAGTCTGGGGCGCGCCGGAATGGGCCAGTCGAGCGTCATCGGGATAGGTGGCGATCCGATAATCGGAACGAACTTCATCGATGCGCTCGAGGCGTTTGAGAAGGACCACGAGACAGAGGCCGTGGTGTTGATAGGCGAGATCGGCGGAACCGACGAGGAGCAGGCTGCGGAGTTCATCAAGGCGAAGATGACGAAGCCTGTTGTGAGTTTCATCGCCGGTAGAACGGCTCCTCCGGGAAAGAGGATGGGGCACGCCGGGGCCATCATCGCAGGTGGCAAGGGTACGGCTCAGGAGAAGATGGATGCGCTGGCGGCGGCGGGTGTTCCCGTGGCCGACCGTCCGAGTGAGATACCGGGTCTTCTGAAGACCGCGCTTGGGAGGTAGCATGGCGAAGCAAGCGGCCGAGGCCGCGAACAACAGGCGATGGAACTACCCGTCGCGTGAAGAGCACCCGGATCAGGATGTGTTTGTCTATCAGGCCTGGTGCAAGGCTTGTGGCATCTGCATCGAATTCTGTCCCACGAACGTCTTCAGGGCGGACAAGACCGGCCACCCTGTCGTTGAGCATCCCGAGGAGTGCATCGCCTGCAATCTGTGCGAGATGCTCTGCCCGGATATGGCGATCACGGTCTACAAAGAGCGTGCGAAGAAGAACGATTCCTAACGAGGCCGACTAACGGACCACAGCGTCCGGGGGTTCATCAATCATGTCAGGGAACAACGAGAGGCCGATCTGGGTGTTGCAGGGGAACGAAGCCTGCTCAGTGGGGGCAGTCGCCGCCGGCGTCAATTTCTTCGCCGGTTATCCCATCACTCCATCGTCCGAAGTTGCAGAGTTCATGGCAAGACATCTTCCACTGATCGGTGGGCGCTTCATTCAGATGGAGGATGAGATCGCCTCGATGGCAGCTATCATTGGAGCGTCGCTTGCCGGCGCGAGATCGATGACCGCCACGAGCGGACCGGGTTTCTCGCTCATGCAGGAGAACCTTGGGCTGGCATGTCTCGCCGAGATCCCGTGCGTCATCTTGAACGTCCAGCGTGCCGGTCCCTCGACCGGGCTGCCGACGCAGCCGGCGCAGGGGGACGTCATGCAGACGCGGTGGGGAACGCACGGCGATCACGCGATCATCGCGCTGGCGCCGGCGACCGTCCTCGAGTGCATCGAGCTCACGGCCTGCTGCGTGAGTTTGTCCGAGGAGTTCCGCACACCCGTTGTGCTTCTTCTGGACGAGGTGATCGGTCACATGCGAGAGAGCGTCGCGATTCCGGCCCCGGGGTCGTACAAAGTGCGTTCGCGGCCGCTTCCATCCGACGATGAGGAGGACTACCAACCGTTCTGTTGTAGATGCAATGATGTCCCTCCAATGGCTCACTTCGGCGGTCCACATCGCTTCCACGTGACGGGACTCACTCACGACGAGCGCGGCTTCCCGACGATGGTACCGGCGGAAGTGGACAAGAAGATCCGTGGGATCGTGGACAAGATCGAACTCAAGGCTGACGATCTGGCCATGAACGAGGAGACGATGACCGATGATTGTGAGGTGCTGCTCTTCGCCTACGGCTCCTCAGCGCGTGTCGCGAAGGCATCGGTGAAGGATCTAAGGGAGCGTGGTGTGAAGGCCGGGCTTCTGCGTGTGAAGACCATCTGGCCGTTCTCCGGAAAACGCTTGAAGGAGCTTGCTCCTCAGCTTCGCACCATTATCGTCCCCGAGATGAACCTGGGACAGCTTGTGACAGAAGTGGAACGTGCCGTGGCCGGTGTTGCTCCGGTCCGACATCTTGGGCGGGTTGATGGGCATCTGTTCGAGCCCGACCAGATCACTGACTTCGTTCTGGAGGAGATAGCGTCATGAGCCAGGCAATAGAGCGCGCGAGGACCTATCTCAAGCCCCTCAAGAAGCTCCCGACCGTGTGGTGTGGGGGGTGCGGTCTCGGAGTCGTGATGGGCAGTCTCACGAGGGTGATCTCCGGGATGGGTATCGAGAAGAACAAGATGGCGACGATCTCGGGAATCGGGTGCACCGGGCGGCTTCCCACATACATCGACACCAACAGCCTGCACACGACACACGGCAGAGCGCTGGGGTTCGCCACGGGCGTGAAGCTGGCCAATCCCGAACTCACGGTCGTCACTGTAATGGGCGACGGCGATTCGGTGGCGATCGGAGGCAACCACTTCATCCACGCCTGCCGGCGGAACATCGATATCACGGCGATCGTAGTGAACAACTGCATCTACGGAATGACCGGTGGGCAGTACTCGCCGACCACGCCTCACGGCAAGCGAGGAACGACCGCTCCCTACGGCAACGTTGAGTATGAGTTCAATATCGTCTCGCTTGCTGCCGGGGCGGGTGCGACATTCGTTGCACGCACGACGGTCTACCACGTGCGTGAGTTGGACAAGCTCATTGAGCGTGCCATCCGGCATCGCGGGTTCTCCGTTGTTGAGGTTGTCAGCAACTGCTACACGAGCTACGGCAGACTCAACAAGTTCTCCGGTCCGGTCGACATGTTCAAGTGGATGAAGGAGAGCGCAGTCACCGTGAAGCAGGCGAGCGACATGTCCCCCGATGAACTCGTTGGGAAGCTCGTCCGCGGCATTCACGTCGAGAAGGACCAGCCCGAGTTCATCGATGTCTATGACAAGCTCGCTCGGGACCTGACGGCAGATTCCTCGACCGTCAACCAGAAGCTCAGGGAGACGATCGAGAGCTACGAACGGCTCGGAGACAGGCTCAAGGCGAGGATCGGGTAGTCCCATCTGAGTGTGGCGACACCAACGCGAGGATTCGCAAGTGACGAAAGACAGTGGCAGGTTTGAGATTCGCCTTTCAGGTTCGGGCGGGCAGGGGCTGATGCTGGCCGGCAAGCTCCTTGCCGAGGCGGCGTCCGTCTGCGACGGCAAGAACACGGTGCAGACACAGAGCTACGGTCCCGAGGCGAGAGGCGGCAAGAGCAAGACGGACGTCGTCATCTCGGCTGAGGAGATCGACTATCCGAAGGCGACCCGCGTCGACGTGCTTCTCGCTATGACCCAGGTATCCGCGGACGAGTACAGGAAGTCTCTCAAAGAAGACGGGCTCTTCGTTGTGGATTCGTATCTCGTGGACGATCCCGGCCATGATTCTGCTATCGGGATACCGTTCACGCTGCTCGCCATCGAGAAGTGCGGGAGGGCGCTCTTTGCCAACGTGATTGCACTCGGTGCGATCGTCGAACTCTCGAACGCGGTGGAGTGGGAGAGCCTCGAGAAGACAGTGCTGGCGCGCGTGCCGAGCGGGACGGAGGACGTGAACAAGAGGGCGCTTGATGTCGGGCGGGAAGCCGCCAGGAGCGCGACTGGAAAGGCAAGCTGATGGACAGGACCTTCCTTATGGTGAAGCCGCGAGCCGTCAGAGACGGTCTCACGGGAGACATTCTCGCCGAACTTGAGCGGGGAGGCTTCCGCATCGTCGGCATCGCATCACGAAAGCTAACGGTCGAAGAAGCTCATGTGTTCTACGACGTGCATGTTGGCAAGCCGTTCTTTGAAACCTTGGTCGAGTTCATCACATCGGGGATGACGGTCGGTGTCATGCTGGAATCGCCCGACGCGGTGACGGCGCTCAGGGCGTTCATCGGAGCGACCGATCCGGCCAAGGCTACGCCCGACAGCATCAGGGGCAAGTACGGCAAGAGCATGACGGAGAACGCCGTGCACGCATCCGACGCGCCTCTGCGCGTGGAGCATGAGTCGGCTTTCCACTTTGGCGACTGTCCTCGCACACTCGCCGGGTAGGTGGCGCTCGGAACGGGCTTTGTGCCACCGAATCACTCGGAGGAACGATGGAGAAGGCGGCTGTTCAGGCGGAGACGACGAAGGAGTATCTGGCGATCGTCGACGAGATAGCCCGGAAGTACGCGGACGCGCCGGGAAGCGTTATCCCCGTGTTGCAGCAAACCCAGGCGAGAATCGGGTACCTTCCCATGGGCGTGATCGAGAGAATAGGGCACTCACTCGGTGTTCCTCCATCTCGCGTCTACGGCGTGGCAAGTTTCTACTCACAGTTCAGATTCAATCCTGTCGGGAAGTATATCGTGAAGATCTGCCACGGCACTGCCTGCCATGTGCAGGGGGCAGGAGCGATCACGGCCGCCATCTGTGATGAACTCGGCGTTCATGACGGCGGCACCACCGAGGACGGGATGTTCACCGTCGACTCCGTGTCGTGTATCGGTTGCTGCAGCCTTGCTCCCGTGATCATGATCGCGGACGACACATTCGGTCGCCTGACGCCCGCTGAGGCGCGGAAGATCGTCAGGGAGTACGGGAAGTAGAGCTAAGGCGGCGGTCGACAACGCACGATCGGACACGAAATCAGAACGAGCGTACTACGGAGCACCCTGTGACAGGGGTATCTGGAGAGGGACAAGATGGCTACTTCGGGCGTGGTTGCTGAGATAACGGTCGGTCTCTCGAGTTGCGGGATTGCCGCCGGGGCTCGGGATGTCTATGAGAGCTTCCAGCAGAAGCTTAAGGGTCGGGGAATCGACGTTGAGCTCAAGCGCACAGGTTGTGTCGGGATGTGCTACAGAGAGCCGCTCGTGGACGTGGCTGTTCCCGGACTGGGGAAGACGACGTACGGCGGCGTAACCACTGAGTACGTCGAGCGCATCATCGAGGAACACGTGGTCGGCGGCAAGCCGATCGAGGAGTGGCTGGTCCATCTTGAGGGTCGGGAGCTTCCGGACGATGCGTATCTGGCGCCACAGGAGCGGATAGTCCTGAGGAACGCAGGAAGCATCGATCCCGAGTCGATCGACGACTACGTGGATACCGGCGGTTACGATGCCCTGGCAACCGTGCTCAAGTCCATGTCGCCCGATGAGGTGATCTCGGTGATCAAGGACTCAGGTCTGAGGGGGCGCGGCGGAGCCGGCTTCCCGACAGGTGTGAAGTGGGGTCTGGCCAGCCAGCAGCCGGGAGACATGAAGTACGTCATAGTCAACGCGGACGAGGGAGACCCCGGCGCCTTCATGGACAGGAGCATCCTTGAGGGCGATCCGCATTCGGTCCTCGAGGGGCTCGTGATCGCTGCATACGCCATCGGAGCCAGCGAGGGCTATTTCTACGTTCGCGCTGAGTACCCTCTTGCCATCAAGCGTCTCGAGATTGCCATTGCCGATGCCACCGAGCGCGGGTTTCTCGGAAGCGATATTCTGGGAAGCGGGTTCGGCTTCAAAGTGAAGATAAAGGAGGGCGCCGGAGCCTTTGTCTGTGGCGAGGAGACGGCCCTCATCGCTTCCATAGAGGGCCAGAGAGGCATGCCGAAGCTCAGGCCGCCGTACCCCGCCGCCAAGGGGCTCTGGGGCAAGCCGACCAACATCAACAACGTCGAGACGTATGCGAACATCGCGTGGATCATCTTAAACGGCGCCGAGGCGTACGCGAGCTACGGCACGGAGACCAGCAAGGGGACGAAGGTCTTCGCGCTCGCAGGGAAGATCGTCCGCGGCGGACTTGTCGAAGTTCCGATGGGCATTCGCTTGAGAGATATCATCTTCGACATCGGGGGTGGTGTGCCGGAGGGGCGGACGTTCAAGGCCGTGCAGCTTGGTGGACCGTCCGGTGGCTGCATTCCGGAGGAGTTCATCGACATCCTGGTCGACTACGAGTCGGTGACGAAGACGGGCGCCATAATGGGCTCGGGCGGCATGGTCGTCATGGACGACTCGACTTGCATGGTGGACATCGCACGGTTCTTCCTGAACTTCACCCAGGACGAGAGCTGCGGCAAGTGCACGTTCTGCCGAGTGGGCACCAAGCGGATGCTCGAGATCCTCGAGCGCATCTGTGCCGGAGAGGGGCAGGAGGGCGACATCGAGCTCCTGGAGGAGCTGGGTGAGAAGATCGTGAGTTCCTCGCTCTGCGGACTTGGCCAGAGCGCACCGAACCCGGTCCTCACGACGATCAAGTACTTCAGGGATGAGTACGAGGCGCACATCCAGGAGAAGCGCTGTCCGGCGCTCGCCTGCAAGGCGCTTCTGACCTACGAAGTCGTCGCAGAGAACTGCATAGGCTGTACGCTGTGCACCAAGGCGTGCCCGGTGGGTGCGGTGAGCGGCGAGAAGAAGGAAGTGCATACAATAGACAACGACCTCTGCACGGGCTGTGACGCGTGCAGGCAGGTGTGTAAGTTTGACGCGATCACTGTCCGCTAGCCCGGATTGAGAGATCACTGTCCGCTAGCCCGGATTGACAGATTTCGGGCCTTCAGCACGGATTGACGAATCCCGGGCCCTCAGCCCGGATTGACAGATTTCGGGCCTTCAGCCCGAGGCTCCATAAGAGAGGGAACAACGTGGCACTGGTAACTATCTCCCTTGACGGGAAGGAAGTGCGGGTCGAGCACGGCATCACGATCCTTGAGGCCGCGAGGCAGAACGGGATTGAGATACCGACGCTGTGCCACGACGAACAGCTCGAGCCTTTCACATCCTGCTGGGTCTGCGCGGTGAAGCTGGAAGGTATGAAGCGGTACATACCGTCGTGTGGAACGCGGGTGGTGGAGGGGATGAAGGTATGGACGAACACGGAGGACGTGCGTGCCGTGCGGCGCATGGCGCTCGAACTCCTCATGTCGAATCACCGGGGTGACTGCATCGCTCCGTGCCAGGTGGCATGCCCCGCGAGTGTCGACGTCCAGGGCTACATCACTCTCATCGCGAAGAAGAAGTACCGCGACGCGACGAAGCTTGTCAAAGAGGTGAATCCATTCCCTCTGTCGATCGGCCGCGTCTGCACCAGGCCGTGTGAGGACGAGTGCCGCAGGAACGCCATGGAGGGACCGGTCTGCATTGACTTCCTGAAGCGGTTCGCCGCCGACTGGGACATCGAGCAGCCGGAACCGTTCTCGCC
>DAOVNE010000092.1 GCA_030630395.1 Candidatus Eiseniibacteriota bacterium | reverse complement strand
GGTTCTGCGAGCTCAGCGCGGTGAGTCCCGATGGCGGAATGGTCATCGGCAACTCGTACAACGCGGACAGACGTTTCGCCGAGGCCGCTACGTGGGAGTGGACGGGGTCCACATGGGAGAAGCGCGTGCTCGGGTCGCTCCCCGGGACCTTCGCCGACTACGGCGTGGTCGTCCCCAACGACGTCACGGCGGACGGCAGCGTGATCGTCGGCACCAATGGATTCGACTGGCATCAGTGGGCCGGGTTCATCTGGACGGAAGAAACTGGGATGGTGGACCTGAACGACTTCCTCACGGACAACGGAGTTACTCTGCCTGCCGACTTCGATATCCAGTCGCTGACCGCGATCTCTGATGACGGGACCGTGATGATCGGGTTCGGGCAGGACGTCTACCAGCCCTGGACGCCCAGGAGCTTCATCATCCTCAACACCTCCACCGGAATAGAGGACGTCCCCATGGCCGGAGCGGCGAGACTGCACATGAGTGTGTTCCCCAATCCGGCGAGCTGTGGGACCACACTCGCGTTCACCCTCCCTAACCGTGAGAAGGTTGGCCTCAGAATCTACGATGTCAGTGGCAGATTAGTGGCTGAGATTAGCGCCGGCTCGATGGTTGCCGGATCTCATGAGATTGCGTGGGACGGACGGGACTCAAGGGGAGCGGAGGTTGCCTCAGGCATATACCTGTGCCGGCTCGACGCGGGGGAGCGTCACACCACGGAAAAACTGACTGTCCTGAGATAGTCGTGAGCCGCACCCTCTCGGGCACAAGCGGGGCTGGGCAGCGAGTGTTGGGATGGGGCGGACAGGGAGACCCGGATCATGTGATCCGGGTCTCTTTGTGTTTGGTGGCGGGGGCTACGACTTGCCTGCGCATTGCCTGAGGTTCCAGCTTCCGCCCTTGAGCGTTGCTCGGTTTCATTGTAGACTTCTAGAGGCTCAGTTCTTACGCAAGATCTCCGCGCGGGGTTGCATCCCGGCGGAGTTGCTTGCATCACAATGTGTTATCACGGTCGTCCCGTCTTCTGCATCCTGTCCAGTAGAGGCGGATATCAAGGGGGGAACAATGCGGAGAAGCCTTATCAGTGCCGGCCTGCTGCTCGCGGTCGCCGTTGTGCTGTCCCTGTCCGTGTCTGCGTTGGCGGACATACCGGCCGACGTCGAGGACTTCGTGAACCACCTAGGATTCCTCGGCTACAATTCGGAAGAGAAGGACACCTACATCAGCATAACGCACGATGAGAAGACGAGCTTCACCCTTCAGGGATACGAAGGAGGGATTCTGCTCCGGGGATTCTACGGAGGCAGCGAGTACTCGAAGACCCACAAGGGACAGTTCCTCGACATCACCAACGAGCTGAACGTCTCAGCGACAGTGATGCGTGCGTTTGTAGATAGCGACGGGGATCTCGGCCTTGAAGCCTGGTTCCCGTCCGACTACGATAAGACCCGCTTCGCGGTCTTCATGGAGGCCTGGGAGAGCGATACCGGCAACCTCCTCCTGTCGAGATACGACGACCTGGCCGATTTCCTGGAGTAATTTGAGGGTACGAGTGGCAAGACTCAAGGGTGGCTACAACATTGGCCTCGCGGGGAGGCCCTCGTCGCGTGTTGTCGACCTTCCGGTTCCGAGCAGGCTCGTTCTGCCGCTTGCGAGCCGGTGCTTCCGCTTTGGCGATATCCGTGTAGAAGAGGGCGCCCGCGTCTCCGCCGGGACGGTTCTTGCGACCGATCCCACGCGCTTTTCGGCTCCACTTATCGCCGCGTACGGCGGAACGGTGCGTCTTGACAGAGTTGCGGACCACTTGATTCTCGAGTCCCTGGATGAGGCGCCACCCGGCGGTTTGTCGGGCTCAGACAGCGCTGCTCCGCCGGGTGCGGCGAGCGGCTCACAGGCGGATGCCCGCGACCGACTTGTCTCTCTCGGGGCTTGGCCGTTCATCACTGACGCCCGCACAGATCTACCGGTAGATCCTGCCGCCACTGCAAATGACGTCATCGTCTCCACGGTCCATCTCGAGCCTTTCGTTGCGAGCGCCGATGCGCTTCTCAAGGGAAGGCTCGATTCGTTTGTTCGCGGCCTCGAGCATCTTCACGAGCTTACGCAGGGCGGCACCGTTCACGTTGCCGTCGCTGATGATGCGGGATTCGCGACAGAGCTCGCGGGCCTCATTGCAGAGCACTCCTGGTGCCGGCTCCACACGGTGGTCGCACGCTACCCGTTTGGTCACCCACTGCTGATCCTGCGGGCTCTCGGACTTGGCCGCGATCCTAAGCGTCCCGTTTGGGCGATCCGTACTGCAGGCGTCCTGGCGATTGAAAGAGCGCTCTCATCCGGAGCGCCGGGTGTAGAACGCCTGATAGCACTCGGCGGCCCGGCCGTCAGTGAACCTGTCCATCTCAAGGCCGTCGTTGGCTACCCCATAGACGAGATCCTCGAGAATCGTCTCTGCGGCGACGACGTGCGCGTGATCAGCGGAGGCATCTTCACAGGCAGCGACGTGTCGCCGGGGCAGTCAGGGCTCGATGCCGAATGTGAGGGGCTCACGGTTCTTCGTGAACTCGGGGAGCGCCACATGCTCTCCTTTGCCATGCCGGGGCTTTCGCGAAGCTCCTACGGCAGGACCTTCGTGAGTCGCCTGTGCCCAGGCGGCCCGCCGGAACGCCTGAACACATCTCTCGCAGGAGAACTGAGAGCATGCGTGTCGTGCGGGCAGTGCATCGATGTCTGCCCTGTCGGGATACTCCCCAGCGTCATCCACAAGTTCCTCCATGCCGACGAGATCGATGAGGTGGAGCGGATGCGTGTGGACCTCTGCATCGAGTGCGGTCTCTGCTCCTACGTTTGTCCGTCGAAGATAGAGCTTCTCTCAGACATGTGCGATGCGAGGCGACTGATACGCGAGGAGCACGAGGCTCAGAAGAAGATGGAGCTGAAGGCGAAGCTCGAGGAGGAGAAGAGACTGGCGGCCAAAGAGGCGCTCGCGGCGGAAGAGGAGGCGACAGCATGAAGTTGATTCTGACTCTCCTCGATAAGACGCGGCCGCTCTTTCAGGAGGGCGGGCGTTTCGCCGCACTCAAACCCATCTACGATGCCGCCGACGCTTTTCTCTTTTCGCCGCTCACGCGGACATCGCGGGCTCCGCACGTTCGCGACCCCCTTGACGTCAAACGCTACATGTCGACGGTCATCATCGCCATTGCTCCCTGTCTCCTGGCTGCAATCCACTTCTTCGGTCTGCGTGTGCTTGCCATGGTGCTCGTCTCGTACGCCGCCGGTGGAGCGGTCGAGGTCCTTCTTGCCATGTTCAAGAAGGAGGAGATCAATGAGGGGCTTCTCGTTACCGGGATGCTCTTCCCGCTCATCCTGCCTCCAGGGCTACCGCTCTGGATGGTCGCCCTGGGCTCGGCGTTCGGCGTGCTTGTCGGGAAGGAGCTCTTCGGCGGCACCGGCAGAAACCTGTTCAACCCGGCGCTCATCGGACGCGTGTTCCTGGCGCTGAGCTATCCGAGGGCCATGTCCGCCGGGTGGATCGAGCCCGGACAGGGACTGGTCGGCAGGGCGCTCGAGTACGCGACCGATGCCGTGACGATGGCGACACCTCTGGCCGCCGCGAAGAGCGGCACGTGGGCGGCGCTACCCAAGCTCTTCTTCGGCAACGTCACCGGCAGCGTGGGGGAGACATCGGCGCTCGCTGTTCTAATCGGAGGAGCATTTCTTCTCATCATAGGGATTGCCAACTGGCGAACCGTTGCGGCGATGCTCGGCACATTCGTCATCGTGACCGCAGGTATCTACAGCGGCGACCCACATGCGATCATCTGGCATCTCCTGTCCGGTGGGCTGCTCTTCGGGGCGTTCTTCATGGCGACGGATCCCGTCTCCAGCCCGATCATGAACTCAGCCAAATGGGTCTATGGCGCGATCATCGGGATCGCGACGGCCCTCATCAGGAATTTCACCGGCTACGTCGAGGGCGTGATGTTCGCGATACTCCTCGGCAACATCTTTGCACCTGTCTTGGACGAGCTCTTCGTTACCGCGCATGTTCGGAGGCTTCGTGAAGAAGGGTAGCGCCTATACGGTTCTCTACGCCGCGGTCCTCGGGATCATCTGCGCGGTCGCGCTGACCGCGGTCGATCGCTTCACGGACGCGAAGAAGGTAGCCAATGCGCAGGCGGAGGAGGTTCAGAACATCCTGACGGTGCTCGGCGTGCCCTTTGACGCAGAGGCGAGTTCGTCGGACCTTCTGGCCGTGTATGAATCGATGGTGGGCGAAGAGGAGATTGAGGGGCTCGAGTTCTTCGTGAGCGAGCATCCGGAGGCAGGCAAGCTCCGGGCGACGCGTTTCCACGGACCGGGACTGTGGGGTCCGATTGAGGGACTCATCTGTCTCGAGGAGGACATGCGCACAATCTTCGCCATCGCGTTCTACAGACACGAAGAGACTCCCGGACTGGGTGGTGAGATATCGTCCGCGGGCTTCCAGGATCAGTTCCGCGGGAAGGTGATTCAGGGACCGTCGGGAGATCCGGGCATCCACCTCGTCAACGACGGCGCTGATCAGATCAACGAGATCGACGCCATCACCGGAGCGACGATGACCAGTGACAAGGTCGAGGACATGCTGAGCGAGATCATCGAGAGGATCGTCGCGAGGAGCGGATCCAGTGGCGCATAACGATCAAGTGGTTTGTGCTACCTGCGGAGGATCCGGTCCCTGTGATGGGAAGGGCCGGGAGACACTCCGGGCCGGCGTCTGGGTGACCAACCCGGTCTCCGTCCAGGTGCTCGGCATCTGTTCCGCCCTGGCCGTGACGAACAAACTCGAGAACTCGCTCGTCATGGGCGCCGCCCTCATCTTCGTCGGCGTCGGCACCAACCTGTTCGTGTCACTCCTCAGAAACGTGACGCCGAGGCGCATCCGGATGATAGCGGAGGTGGCCATCATCGCCACATTCGTGATCATCTTCGACCAGATACTCAAGGCGTACTACTGGGAGATGTCAAAGCAGCTCGGTCCGTACGTCGGTCTCATCATCACGAACTGCATCATCATGGGACGTGCCGAGGCGTTCGCGCTTTCGAATCGCCCGGTTGTATCGATGCTCGACGGCCTCGCCAACGGTCTCGGGTACGCGGTCGTCCTCGGAATCATCGGGTTCTTTCGAGAGCTCGTGGGAACGGGAGCGCTCTTCGGTCACCAGGTTCTCGGGGCCGACTGGTACACGCCGAACCAGCTGATGATCCTGGCGCCCGGGGCGTTCATTGCACTCGGCTTCCTGATCGCTCTCTACAATGCGATCACCGGCATCAATAAGCTCGAAGGGAAGGGGAGCTAGCGATGGGTGAAGTATCACCCCTTATCATCCTCGTAGCTGCGATCTTCACCAACAACATCCTGTTGGCGAACTTCCTGGGAATGTGTTCGTTCCTCGCGGTCTCGAAGCGCATCGACACCGCGGCCGGGCTCGGCGCTGCCGTGATCTTTGTCATGACGTTCACGACGGCGATCAACTATGGCGTCTACCACCACGTGCTCGTCCCGACGGGGCTCACGTTCCTCTCGTTCATCATCTTCATCGCCGTGATTGCGGCCTTCGTGCAGTTCGTGGAGATGTTCGTAGAGCGCTTCAGCCCGGCGCTCTATCACGCGCTCGGGATCTTCCTGCCGCTCATCACCGTCAACTGTGCGATCCTTGGTGTGTCGCTCTTCATGATCATCAGGAACTACACATTCATGCAGTCGGTCGCGTTCGGCTTCGGAGGGGGCGTCGGGTGGACGCTGGCCATCGTCCTGATCGCCGGCCTGAGACAGAAGATGAGATACAGCATCGTCCCGGTTCCATTCAAGGGCGTCGCTATAGCCATGGTCATCACCGGCGTGATGGCAATGGCGTTCATGGGTTTCGCCGGCATGGTCACGATACAGTAGGCGATTGATGATCTTCCTTCTTCCCATACTGGTCTTCGCGGGAATCCTCGTTGCTCTCGCGGTTGCCCTCACGGTTGCCGAGCGGTTGCTTGTCAACTACGGCATCTGCAAGATCGACATCAACGCAGGGGACCGTGTTCTTGAGGTCGAGGGCGGGCAGACGCTTCTCTCGGCCCTCATCGAGTCGAAGATCTTC
>DAOVNE010000295.1 GCA_030630395.1 Candidatus Eiseniibacteriota bacterium | reverse complement strand
GTGCGGACGCTCGAGTCGGGTGTGCTTCCCGCGGGTGAGCATGAGATCGTCTGGACCGGTAGGGACCAGAGCGGGGAGAGGCCGCTTCAGGCATCTACTTCTGCCCCGCGGGCCGCGAAGCGCTGACCAAGAAACAAACCACGGGGGCCGTCATCATGAACGACTCCCGTTCTCTTTGTAAGCCCCCCGTCAAATCTCCTTGACCGTTCAGGCTCGGTGGTGCTAGGTTCCTGCAAATGGATATTACGATTGTAACAATCGTAATACTCCAGCAGATGGCCTTACTGTACTGCAGAACAAGCAGGAGCAGATGAATGGGCAGGAGGAGACAGGAAAGCGTGGGACGAGTCACTGTGCGGGGGATGGAGGACGCAGGTCGGATCGCCTTTCACCGGATCGCTTTACACCGGATCGCCTTGCAGAAGATGTCGGTCCCCGCATTGGGGCTTGCAGTGTTGCTCCTTCTCATGACGAGCGCGCCGACCTACGCACACGACCTTTGGGTAGAGCACACGGGGGACGAGTATGTTCTCTACTACGGACACGCGCACGCGTCTCACGGTGGGGCCGAGTACATCGAGTATGAGCCGGAGGACGTGCTGGGCGTGGAGTGCTTCGATTCAAGCGGTGCGTCGCGTGTCCTGCCAGTCGGTGATACGTATCCGCTACGCGTGAGGGGAGAGTGTGCGGCGTGCTGGTTCCTGATCTCCTCGGGCTACTGGACGAAGACACCATACGGAACCAGGAATCTCGCGAAGGATGAGGTCGAGCACGTGATAGAGAGCTGGCGTTCGCTCGAGAGCGTGAAACGCATCGATGTGTGGTGCGAGAGTCTCAGGGATCCGCTGACCGACGGGCTCGAGATCGTGCCGCTCATCGATCCGCTGTCGCTCACTCCGGGAGAGAAGCTGCGACTCAAGATCACATTCGAAGGAGACCCGGTCGAAGGCGCCGTCGTGGCGTACGGGGGCAAGGTCCGGGGACTGAGTGACGAGGACGGACTTGTGAATGTGAGAATCAAGGCGGCGGGCTTCCAATCGGTGAGCGCGAGCATCCGTATCCCGATCGAGTCTGACAAGGCCGACCTGGAGATTCACACGGGGTTCCTGAACTTCGAACTGGGGGGTGAGGAGTGAGCGGGAGACCGGCGCGGGCCGTCACCCGTGCACGAGGTGTGTGGATCGCGGCTCTGGCGGTGGCGATTGTTGTCGGGACCACCTCGCCGGGAAGCGGGCACGAGATCATGCACGAAGTGGCCCGTGGGGAGGCCGTGATAGTCACGCTTCACTATCCGGAGGGCACGCCGTTCTCCTACGAGAGCTTTGAGATCTTCCGCCCCGATGAGGAACTACCGTTCCATGTCGGGCGGACCGACGCCTCGGGACGGATCTCGTTCCTGCCCGACCGAGACGGCGCGTGGAGGATCAGGGCGTTCTCTGAGGACGGGCATGGCGTTGACATTACAGTCGAGGCCGGGCCGGCGGCCACACACACAGTTGCCGGCAGGTCGTCGAACGAGCGTTACATGCGGGCGCTTACCGGGCTCGCGATCGTGTTCGGACTATTCGGTGTCGTGAGTCTGTTCATAAGGAGGAGAAAAGCATGAGGCGGTTTCTTGTCGTTCTGTTCATGATCGCAGTGGTTCCATCGATCGCGGCGGCGCACCATGGGGTGGCGTCGATCGGAGTCGCGGGCCTCGAGGGACCTGGCGCACCGATCGAGACCTCAAGTTCGGCCACGCTTCCTGAGGGGAGCTTCCTCGGCTACATGAAGCTCGACTACGCATCGTTCGAGAAGTTCACCGATGGCGTGGATGATGAAGGTGATTACAACGCGTTCTGGATGTACGGAATGGGCTACGGCGTGAAGTCGTATCTCTCTGTCTACACGTTTGCGCCATTCTACACGAAGAAGCCGGAGGACAGCTCCTTCACCACATCTGGTTTCGCCGACCTGTCGCTTGCCGCCGTGCTCGGGTTCAAGCTGGACCGTGGACTGAGGTTGGTCCCGAAGAGCGAGAGCCTCGATGATCTCGAGGACTGGCACTTCACGCTGAATACCGGGCTCACGCTTCCCACGGGCAACGCCAATCTCAAGAACGCTGACGGAGAGATCGACCCCGGGATGGCTCTTGGATTCGGGGGGCCCTCGTATGCGGTCGGCCTGACTGCCACAAAGCAGTTCCTTGATCGCTTCACCGGCGTGACCGAGGCTTCGTTCATCACGTTCAGCGAGTACGAGTACAATGATGGCAACAGCGTCAAGTTCGGTGACGAGATCAGGTTCAACGCGGCACTGACCGCGCGGCTTCTGACGCACGCCGGGTCGCAGTCGAGGCTCGACCTCAATCTCGAGGGCAACTACCTGAGTCTCGGGCGAGACGAGTTGAACGGGGAAGGCGAGGACGCGACCGGTGGTCAGATGGTCTACGTCGTGCCTGGTATCAGGCTCTACCGCAAGAGCACGAGCATCGGTGTGGGAGTCAAGGTGCCTGTGTGGACGGACCTCAACGAATCGGACGATCAGCAGGGCGCGGAGGGCAAGGAGAGCTACAGGCTCATCGTGTCGCTCTCGACTCTGTTCTAGGGAGAATGGGAATAGATGCACGTTCCGGACGGTTTCATATCCCCGAAGATGTACCTCCCGGCCTATGCGGTTGCTGCCGGGCTCTGGGCATGGGGTCTGAGGAGAGCCAGGGCGAAGCTCGACGAGGAGACGGTTCCTTACATCGCCGTCATGACGGCGCTCTCCTTCGTGCTCATGATGATTACCGTTCCGATGCCGGGGGGCACGTCGGTGCATGCGACCGGCATCGCTCTCCTCGCGATCCTCTTCGGTCCCTGGACCGCGTTCCTCTCGGTATCACTCGTGCTTCTTCTTCAAGCAATCCTCCTGGGCGCCGGCGGCATCACCTCCCT
>DAOVNE010000281.1 GCA_030630395.1 Candidatus Eiseniibacteriota bacterium | reverse complement strand
TGGCGGCAAGGGATGCGGCCTCGCCCTCCAGCAGAACCCGCAGTTCGTAGATCTCGTGAATGTCGCGAATGCTGATCGGGGTGACCCGATAACCCTGCCGTGGGATGACCTCGACGAGGCCTTCTTGGCTGAGAAGAGCGAGCGCCTCGCGGACGGGGGTCTTGCTGACATCGAACTCCGCGGCCAGGCGAGATTCAACAAGGATGTCATCTCCCTTGAAGTCTCCAAGGATGATCCGGCCGCGAATCACCTCATGCAGTTGATCGACCAGAAACACCTTGGCGGATGCACCATCTGCACGAACGGAACGACCTCCAGATATGACCAATGCCCCCTCCTTGTCCGCTAGTATACTACGCAGTATAGTGCACAATATATAGCTCGTGCTGTACCAAGTCAAGTGGGACAGCACGAAGCGCCCAGCAGGCCAATGACGGACGAGTCGCCTGAGGTCTTCTGTGGCATCAAAGGAGGAGGCAGATGAGACTACTGGGAATCAACTGCAGCCCAAGGAAGGTGAACTCGTATGGCGTCCTGAAGCTGATGATGGATTCCATCGAGGACCCGAGGATTGACAAGAAAATCATCAGCCTCGGCGACTACTCGCTGGAGCACTGCAAAGGATGTTGCGCGTGCCTGTTTCGAGAGCCGTACGAATGCATCCAGACCACGGACGGCCTCGGCACCATTCAGGAGGAGTTTCTTGCAGCCGATGGTTTCATCTTCTCGATGCCGGTCTACATCATGACGGTCCCCGGGATCCTCAAGACGTTCATCGATCGGTGCACCAATTGGTCGCATGTGTATCCGTTCGCGGGGAAGTACGGCACAATCGTGGCCACGCTAGCCGCACCCGCGAGCGTCGCCGGCAGCACGATCGATTACATGCGAAGCTGGCTGCGATTGTTGGGGATCGTCGTCAGCGGCGAGCTCGCGATTTTCACCCGGGGTGGTTACGGCGGTCCGATGGATACCGCGATCGGCGATATCCCGGGGGTGAAGACAGAGGCGGCGGTGCTGGCGGCCCAGCTCTCGTCGGACATGATCGAACGACCGACGTTCTTCCCCGATGCAGCGGATCTGGCAACGTTTCGCACCCTGCGCCAGAAGGCGGAGGCGATCGGAGGTCATGACCGCGAGATGTGGGAGAAGCACGGCTGGCTCGGCAAGGACCACTGGAGCTGCTAGGAGGGGATGACGATGGAGCGACATCAGACGACGCTGTGGCATGAAGACAGGATGACCATCTCTCCCGAGCGCTACTTGCGCCAGTGGTTCGCGTTTCCCGTTGCACTCGTGAAGAAGCTGTACGAAACCCTTGGTAGGGAGGAATCTCTGAAGCTCGTCAGGGCGGCGATGCTCGACGAAGTCGGGTGCCTTGCAGCTTCGGCCGCGTATCAGGGATGGCCGACGAAGAAGACGGCCGAGACGTTCGCAGAGTACATGCAGAGCTCGAGGAACATAGGCTCTCCCATCCTTACCGGCCCGCTTCCGTCGGGATCGATCCTGGTCTCCAGGACGACGCGGATGGATTTCACGTCGTACAAGGTGACCGACAACAGCTTCTCGTTCAACATCACCGGGTGTCTGTGGTCGGAGATCTTCCGCGAGCTGGACGCGACTGAGATCGGTCGGGCGTGGATCTGCGAGAGTGACTTCCCACGCGCGAAGACGATGCATCCGAACCTCGAGCTCAAGCGCACTCAGACAATCATGGAGGGTGCTTCCCACTGCGACTTCTGCTACGTCTGGAAGTCGTAGGGCGCGGGAGGGCTGCGACGAGATGCCCGGGAGATATACGAGGGTAGGAGGACGGCAATGAGCAGTCTCACGCAGGGATTGGGCAAGGCGCCGTCGGGTGACGGCGAGATCGCCTACATCGTTGAGGGAGAAGGTCCGGCCATTGCCGGATCGCATCCGTACTGGTCCCCCAAGGGATGCGGATACCCACCGATCCCCGGCTTCACGACGATCACGGTGTTCCCTCGTGGTTTCGGCCAGAGTTCCCCGGCTCGGGACACCTTGGACTACGGTTTCCGGCGCCTGTCAGACGACCTGGATACAGTACGGCGACATCTTGGGCTGGACAAGTGGATCTATTGGGGTGTCTCTTACGGAGGGATGACCGGCCAAGTCTATGCCGTGAAGTACCGGGAGACCCTACATGCGCTGATCCTGGATGGAACCGCCCCGAGCTGGCAGTACATCCAAGACACGAACAGCATCTGGCCGGAAGTAGCGAAGAGTCCAGAGGCCGCAGCATTTCGAGCCAATCCAACCCCCGAAACCCAGCGCGCGTTCCGCGAACTGGTCAGTCGCCTTGGGATGAACGAGTGGGGATTCCCTAAGGAGGGGATGATCGAACAAGAGCAAAACTCGGCCGCACTGGCGGAATGTGTTCGACGGATCGGAGAAGACGACGTTCGCGAGGACCTAAAGGTCCTCGATATCCCGGTGCTAGTCCTCGTCGGTGAGAAAGATCCGTCTTGCCCGCCGAGCTAGGCGCGACTCATCGCAGATGCTGTTCCGAATGGGTCCCTTCATGTATTCCCGGGCATCGGTCACGGGGTTAGATTCCACAATCCGCCGCGGCTTCTCGAGGTTGTGACGGAGTTCGTGCGCAGCGCTCTCGAAGGGGGATAGGCCGATCGTCGATGCCTGACTCTCGCCCTACTGACGCAACCGGCGAACAGATAGGCCTTCTACACGATGGAGGAGGCGAGAGTGCTGATTGAGAACTGGCGTCAAGAGTACAACGGGATTCGTCCCCACAGTGACCTTCTGTCGTTGTCAAGGGAGAATGTCAGGGTGAACTGACAAGCGATTTTGTCAGTCTCCGATCTTTGCCACTGTGAGCAGAGCCTCCACCAAACGCAGGCGGCCTGGTGGCCTTGGCATACTTCGTCACTGTGACACGAGAGATGCCCAGCTCTCTGGCGATGGCACGGAGCGAAAGGCCCCGGCTCTTCGCCTCCTGTACTGCGTCCCAGTAAGCCTGCATGCGAGGTGTCGGTCTTCGGTCCTTTGGGAGCGGTCGGTGTGCCGGA
>DAOVNE010000261.1 GCA_030630395.1 Candidatus Eiseniibacteriota bacterium | reverse complement strand
GCCCGGCCGGCCGGGAGAAGCCTGCCTCCCTCAGAGTCGGCGGCGCCAAGACCTTCGGTATAACAGTGGGGTCCGATCGCGATCTCAGACTGGAGCAGTCGCTGCGACTGAACATCTCAGGCAGGATCACACGCGATGTGAGCGTCACCGCCTACCTCTCGGATCAGAACACGCCACTCGTTCCGGAGGGGGACACCGAGGAGCTTCGCTCGCTCGACAAGGTGCTGGTTGAGATCGAGGGCGAGCACGTGGCGGCCACAATGGGTGACTACATCCTTGAGATAGACGGGGGAAGCCTCCTGCGTGTGAGGAGGGATCTGTCCGGTGTCAAGGTCGGTGGGGACGCAGGGCGAGCGACGATCGTGCTGGCCGGGGCGCGCGCCGACGGCGAGTACGTGAGCATGACCTTCCGGGGGATCGGGGGGAAGCAGGGTCCCTATCTTCTCACCGATCGAGATGGCGCGACCGGCATAACCGTGGTCGCGGGAAGCGAACGCATCTGGCTCGATGGGGAGAGGCTCAGGCGGGGGAAGGACAACGACTACACGATCGAGTACACCGCGGGCGAGATCGAGTTCACCGAGCGTAAGCACATAACGAGTGACAGCGAGGTGGTCGCCGACTACGAGTACACCACGAGCGACTACAACAGGGACATCTACGGAGGGAGAACGACGTTCGTCGGTGGTGATGGTCACCTCGTCATCGGGGCCGGGTTCTTCCGCGAGTCGGATGATCGTGGAGGTGCGGCGTCCAGCACTCTTACTACAGATCAGAGAGCGCTCCTCGAAGCGGCGGGAGACGATATCGAACTGGCTCATGATGACGGCATCGACTCGCTCGGGATGGGTAACGGAGACTACATCCTGACTCAGGAGGGCCACTTCGAATACGCCGGGGCCGATTCAGGGGTCTACGATCTGAGTTTCGAAAGGGAGAGTGGCGGCGAATACAGCCTCGACTACCTCGGTGGTTTCTACCACTACGTGGGTGAGGGGGCAGGCGAATACCGTCTGGGCAGGGTGCTTCCCATGCCCCAGGACAAATCCATCGCGGCGCTCGACGGCCGGTGGGAGTACGGACAGGGCGGAGTCATCTCCGCCGAGGCCGCCGTCTCGAGCTTCGACCGCAACACGTTCTCCGATCTCGATGACGATGACAATTTGGGGAATGCGGCCGTGCTGCGCGCCCTGACACCGGGTGTTCGGATCGGCTTCCTCGGTGGGCTCGAGGCCTCCGTGGGCTTCGTAGGCAGGCGCGTTGGAGGCAACTTCGAGGGAGTAGGCCGCTATAGAGATGTGCGGTATGAGGAGGCGTGGGAACTCAAGGGTCTCGATCTCCCGGAGGAGGAGCTTCTGGGTGAAGGGAGCCTGGCCCTCTCTCTGCCGGGCGGGGGCTTGATCGAGCTATCCCAGGGTGTCCTCAATCGCGCTTCTGTGCTCGAGTCGAATCGAGCCGCGTTCTCCATGTCGGCAAACCCTCTCGAACACGGCAGCGTATGGGCCAGTGGCCGCTTCGTTGACTTGACACACAAGGTCAGAGCCGACTCCTCGCTTCAGAGAAGACGAGAGTTCTACCGCGCGGGCGCAAGCTACGCATTCGGACCTGTGCGGCCGGGTCTGAGCTACAGGCATGACTCCCGCATTGAGAACGACGACGGAGAACGCTACGACGAGCACGGAGCGTCTATTGAGAGCTCAGGAACCGGAGAGAGCAGATTCAGAGTCGCGGTGAGCTACCGGGCCACTGAACGAACCTCTGATGGAAAGACATGGGCAGAGTCGTCCTCAACCAGAACAGAGGAGATGAGTGCCGAGTTCAGGCGTTGGGAGCCGCTCACCATCGAGGGCTCCCTCGTGAGGAGACGAACCGATGTCGCGAAGGGGTTCGATGAGCCCGGAACCAGGTACGACCTCGCCGCCATCACACTCGGTCATCGATCGATGAGCGGCGCCCTCAAGGGAGAGCTCAAGTACTCGGTCACGGCAACCGAGGTGGAGGAGAAGGAACGGTTTGTGACCGACGAGGACGGTGTTGAGGTGACGCACATCGTTTCCACCGGCAACTTCCTGCCTGTGACTGAGCTGTCTGTCGGTACGAGGTGGTCGCTTCGCTTCGGTGGGAGCCGCCGGGACGACCGGTGGATGCCGGACCCCAGCGCGTGGAGGCGTCTTCTGTCCGGCCTGTCGCTCGAGAGCAGTCTGAAACTCAGGGAGGCCACGACGACGAGCGACAGAACACGGCTCTACGCTCTGGACCCGTCCGTGCTCAGAGGAGAGGACACGGTTACCGGGCAGATGGTGGGACGCCACACCGTGAGGTATACGACGGGCGGAATCCTGTCGGTGCGCATGGCTGTCAAGACGCGGGACCGGCTGGATCGTGTCTACACGAACTCCCCTGAGGAGCTCAAGGAACGAAGCGGGGCCCTCGAACTCAAGATCTCTCCATCGGGAGGGACCACGTACCGTGTTCAGGGTGACACAGCCGTGAGGGAGAGGGAGGCCGGTGGCAGCCTCGATGACTACGATCTGGACGAACACTCCATCCTCGCCGAGGTCAGGAACCGACTTGGGGGCGGAAGAGAGATCAAGCTGACTGCGCTCTACGGGCTTGAGGGGGACGCGGTCTCAGGCGTCCAGGTCGAAGTCTGGCAGATCACACCCACGCTGATCTACCGCCTCGAAGGGAGGGGCGCCGTGAGCGCGAGCCTGACCCGCTCTCAGGTAGAGGCCACGGGTGGAACTCTGCCGAACTACATGGCGGACGGAAAACAGGCCGGCGCCTCGGCCGAATGGAGGCTCTCCGGTGACTACAGGTTCAACAGGTTTCTGACCGGAAGCGTGACCTACTCGGGAGAGAAGCGTCCGGATGCCGATGACAGACACACGGTCGACATGAGGCTCAATGCATTCTTCTAGCACAATAGGAAGCCAGGGTCCGGTGATCCAGAGACACCGCCCGCCGCGCTCGCGCGTGATTCGAGCGGCCCTTTTCTGCGTGCTCCTCGGACTGGGGACGCACGTGGGAGCGGCTGCACAGTCGACCGGCGTCGAGGCTCCGGCCGACACACTCATCGCGCGTGTCGAGATCGAAGGTCACGAGAGTGTGAGTCGTCGTGAGGTGAGAAGAGCGCTCGATCTCAGATCCGGCGATGCGTTCAGTGTCGCGCACGCCCGCGAAGGGGCCGACTCGCTCCTTGCCCTGCTCGTGACGCGCGGCCGTCCGTTCGGTCGAGTGGAGATGACCTGGGTTGATAGCCCAGACGGCCTTCTGGTCAGTGTTGAG
>DAOVNE010000046.1 GCA_030630395.1 Candidatus Eiseniibacteriota bacterium | reverse complement strand
TTCCAGCGGGCGTCCATATCCGCGATCTCACTGAGGCACTCGTTCCGAATAGCCACCACCTCCGGCGTCTCACCCTTCCGGACGTGCCCTCGGAACCAGAGGCCGCCAACGATGGTGCTCCACAGGATCAGCAGTGAGAACAGTGCTGCCGCAACAGGCCTGCGCCGGCCCGCGAGGCGGAGCACGAGGCTCGAAGCCAGAATGCACATCCCGACCGCAGAGACATAGGCATAGCGCACGTCCAACCAAGTCCCCTCCCAGTCCCGTACGATGATCCAGAAGGGAACGAGGAAGAGGAACATCCACCCCGCTGCGAAGGCGTAGAGCGCCCGTCCTCGCCACACCAGGTAGGCCACCAGTACCACGATGGCGATGCCGGCCCACAATTGCCAGGCGATGATGAGGGACATGAGGTGGGCCATCAGATCTGCAGGATGATCCTGAACGATGGCAGTCCCCCGCTCACTAAGAGGGAACAGCGCGAATGGGACCATCCGCATCTCGTACGAACAGAATCGTCCGAGCCACCCGGGACATAGCGAGAGCGGCACAAGTAGAAGCAACAGAACGGACACGACCCTCCGCGGGATCTCGCTGTGTACGAGGCGGCGGGTCAGGGAGCCCCACTGCACGTTGTTCTCACCCCGTCGTGAGCGAGGGATGAGGAAGATGAGCAGAGGGGCGACCACGATAGCTTCGTGAGACGCGATCCCCAAGACGAAGAACAGCAGAGCCACCTTCCATCTACCAGACCAGAGTAGATCAAGTGCGATCAGCAGAAACGCCAGCCCCAACAGCATCGTCACGTTGCTGATGACAACCACCGCCTTCGCGTAGATCCCGAGCCCCGACGCGAACAGGATCGCAGCCCACCCACCGACACGGTCGGATTCACTCCACCTCGTGCCCAGACGCGCGACGAGTATCGTTGAGAACGCATGGATGGCGATGTTGAGCAGGTGGTACGGCCAGATCCTGATTCCCCACAGCTCAAGACCGGCCATGATAGCGAGCTTGGGCGGAAGCCGAAGGACACCGCCCATCCATGGGTGAAAAAGGTCCGCTGGATGCCTGATGGTCCGGGCCGCCCAATACAGTGTATTAAGTTCATCGCCGCGAGGAGCGGCCATTATGGTGGGGAGGTAGAGAATCACGGCGACGAGCCCAGCGAGCACGGCCCATCGTCCGGATGACATACGCAATGCCAATCTCCTTTGGCTATCCACAGTCCTATCCCACTCGCGATGGGAATGGGGATCTGCCCACGAGAGACCACGACCTTCCGAAAGCCATGCTAGCCAGGTTGGGCTCGGAAGTAAAGGACTGTGTACAGGACGAGATCAGCGCTGGTGCGAAGGCAAAGGTCAAGGAGCTCATCGAGAAACACCTCAGATACGAACCGTTGAACCTGCACAAGGCTGTGGATGCTGCCAGGGTTCCCAGACGAAAGCCCAAGCCACGCCTCAGCCGCGCGTCGCAGATTCCGGCGCTGAAAGCGGTTCGTTCGCCGTTGATTGCCTGACTCACGTGTGGTTAGATGCTGGCATACAGCAAGGAATGGAGTGTCATGCTGCCGGGCCGGGTAGCCCCGACCCGGCAGCATCGCACGTGGCAGCCGTGGCCGGAGAGGGGAGCGTCAGAGCGTGACGGATGTGATCGTAGAAGAGACCACAGCTCTTGCCGTGCGGGCAGGGCGAGAGGCGGGGGAGATCATCAGGGACGGCATGTCCCAGCCGTTCGACGTTGACATGAAGGGAAGACGCGATCTTGTCACGTCGATCGATCGCGAGTCAGAGGCGCTGATCATCAGGACGATCAGAGGGCGCCACCCAGAAGACAGGATCGTGGCAGAGGAGTCAGCGCCGGTTTCACCGGGTGAGGGGACAGGAGAGGGCACGGGTCGCGCCTGGATCATCGATCCGCTTGACGGCACGAACAACTTCGCACACGGCTACCCCTTCTTCTGTGTTTCTATCGCGATCGAAGAGGGTGGGGAACTGGTTGCCGGAGTCGCATACGATCCGCTGAGGGATGAGCTCTTCGTCGCGGAACGTGGGCGCGGGGCGCGGCTCAACGGAGAGCCGATCCATGTCTCGACCACCGAGTCGCTGAGCGACTCGATCGTGGCGACCGGGTTCCCCTATGATCGCACGGAGGGGAGCGAGAACAACCTGGCGAACCTGAACAGGTTCATCCTGTCTGTGAGGGGAATCAGGCGGGGAGGCTCCGCCGTGCTCGACCTCGTCTACGTCGCGTGCGGGCGCCTGGACGGGTTCTGGGAGTTGAACCTCAACATATGGGACGTGGCCGCCGGAGGGCTGATCGTGAGAGAGGCAGGCGGGACCGTCACCAACTTCTCCGGTGAAGGATGGGATCACACGACAGGTGACATCGTTGCCGGCAATAGCCTCATACATACACAGATGACGAACATCGTAGGTTCGGGAGGACAATCTTGAACAGCAATATGCGAGCGTGCGCGAGGATGAGTCGGTTCGCGCATTGGTGCGCGATAATGAGTCGGTTCGCGCATCCAACCGGTCTTCTATGCATCACCACTCTGGCGATGCTCCTGTTTGCCCTGCCGGTGGCGCTGCCGGCGCAGGAGGCGGACGTGCGCGAGATCGTGACGCGCAGGATCGATGAGCCACCCGTCATCGACGGTCGATTGGATGACACCTGCTGGGCCGAAGCCGAGCCGTCCACGAACTTCGTGCTCCGGACCGGTGATGGGGAATCGCCGAGCCAGCAGACGATCGTGCGCATCTGCCATGACGACACGCACATCTATGTCGCCTTCGAGTGCCTCGAGGATCAGATGGATGAGCTGTCCGCCGCGGTCGCGGTGCGGGACGCCGACGACATGGACGAGGACGACATGGTGGGTATCGCCTTCGACACGTTCCTGGATGGCCGGAGCAGCTACGCCTTCGCCGGCAATGCCCTGGGGACCGAGCTTGACGTTCATGTCAGCGAGTGCGGTCGCTCGATCGACGACGGATGGAACGCCGTTTGGACGGTTGCTGCGGAGCGGTTCGCGGATCGATGGACCGCGGAGTTCGCGATCCCGTTCAGCGCGCTCAGATACGCCGGCGCCGAGGAGATGATCTGGGGTGTCGACTTCTGGCGTTCAGAGCGACCTCACCGAGAGGTATCGAGTTGGTCGAACCGTGACGGCGGCACCTTCGATCCCTCGCACTATGGCCGCCTTGTGGGGCTCTCCGGCATCGAGGTGTCTCACGGCATCGAAGTGCTTCCGTTCGTTCTAATGAAGTACGACACGTCGAGCCTGTACGACTATCCCCTGGAACCGAGCGATTCGGACTGGGACGTTCATCCTGATCTAGGGCTCGATGTCGAGTTCGCTCCGGTCTCCACGTCGACTGTGAGCCTCACCCTGAATCCGGACTTCGCCCAGATCGAGGCGGACGAAAACGAGATCAACCTGACGGGCAACGAACTCTTTCTCGATGAGAGGCGTCCTTTCTTCTCCGAGAACGCGGACATCTTCACGATGCCGTTGCCGCTTCTCTACACGCGGAGGATGGAGGACATCATCTTCGGCGGGAAGATCACCGGCAAGTCAGGAGGAGCGAGCTACGCCGTTCTCTATGTCAGATCCGAGGACCTTCCGCGCGACGAGTACGGGGGTGCGCTCACGGACACACTTGGGACGCTCCTGGCTGCTGAGACGAACGACTACGGCGCCATGATCTACAGGCAGGATGTGATGGAGAGCGCGACGATCGGCGCCTACGTGGGAGTCCGGGAGAGCGACGAGACCTACAGCCGTGTCGCGGCGCTGACCGGAGGCATCGACGTATTTGACAACCTGCGTCTGACCGGGCTTGCGGCCAGAACCTCGAACTCCGATGATGCGTCCGATGACGACGCATACTCGCTGACCTGGTCGTACGATTCGCCGGATATGAGCAGTGGAGGGGAGATCGAGTACATAGGAGAGGAGTTCAGTCCGGGGATCGGGTTCATTCTGCCGACCTGGCGGAGCCGCGTCGGCTTCAACGGATACTTCTGGAAACGTCACGAGCGTGACGGCGCACTTGTCGATCACTTCGACACGACCTGCTGGACCGGTCGGTACGAGAATCTGGATGGTGAAATCGTCGAGTGCTGGGGTGGTGGGGAATTCACCGTCAGGTTCAACGACGAGACTCTCGTCGGAGTCACGGCCAACCGCTCGTACGATGCCTTGAACTATGAGGACCACCCGGACAGGATGACCGGCAGCATCTATGTCGTCACAAACAGCGTGGCCTGGACAGGCTACATCGCCTCCGCGGAGTTCGGCGACTACCACGACTCGCGGTTCACACGCGGGAGGGTAGGGGGGCGGCTGCAGCCGGTTGAGCCTCTGACGATGGAATTCAACATCCGGGCCGCCTTTCTTCGGGAACTCCGGGATGTGGACTGGTGGGTCGGCGACGTGAGGACCAACTATCGCATCTCATCTACGATGTTCCTGCGCAACATAGTGCAGGGCACGCATTTCAGACAGGGGAGTGACGGAGACGACGTTACGCACAGCCGGTACGATCTGAGCCTTCTCTACGGGTGGGAATTCAGCCCCGGCAGCATGCTCTATGTCGCGTACGATCAGGCGCTTGTTGACGACGGCGGCGAGGCGGAGATTCTCGAGCCCGTCATCACGATCAAGACCTCCTATCTATTCGCGCTGTAGCGCGGGGGGAGGGCACTGTTGTATAGTCGCATACTGACGCGAAATCGTACATCTGGCTTGCGCTCCAGGGAGAGCATACGGATGGTGAGGCCTCAGTCGCTTGCTCGCGGGATCGTGCTTGCTCTTATGCTGATCCTGCCACAGGGCCGTGTCGCGGCCGAATCTATCACGATGCGGCAGGCGGTCGAGCTGGCCAGGCAGAACAACCTCGCGGTCAGGGCGGCCTCCGAGGATCATCAGGCGGCTCTCTGGGGAGTCAGGAGCGCCCGCGCGTCTCTCCTTCCCTCGATCAGCTTCAGCTCCTCGGCGCGTCGCGTCGACCCCGATACATACGATCGTGCCAACGCGTCTCTCGATTTCCTGGAGGCGATGGATATCGACGTCGAACCGTTCATGTACGAGACGACCTATGAAACCGGTTTCAGCGCGTCGGTCCCTCTGTTCAACGGAGGAAGGCTGTGGGGAGGTGTCGGGCTTGCCGGCGCTGCCCGAGATGCGGCCCTCCACTCGTTTGAGTCCACGGTACGCGCGATTGAGGTTGTGGCGAAGGAGTCCTACCTGAATGTGCTCCGGACGCAGGCGCTTCTGGGAGTTGCGCGCGACGCCGCATCAGCTTCTGAGAGGAGAGTTGAGACGGCCGGGCGGGAGGTCGAGGTCGGCATCTCTGGCAGGTCGGAGCTGCTCCAGTGGGAGGCTCAGCTTGCCGAGGACAGGATGCTCCTCGTTGATGCGGAAAACTCAAGCGTGCTCGCTCGCATGCAGTTGGCCAATGTTCTCGGCCTGCCGCTCGATGCGGATCTTGAGCCACAGGACGTCTCACGACTCGAACTCAAGGCGCGCACCGGTCGTTTCATTGGTCTCATTGGTGAGAACCTGGTGAGCGAAGATGAGGCGCGGAGGCTCCTGGCGCTGAACCCCGATTTTCTCGCTCCGGGGGACGCCGCGAGAATCAGCGCCCGCGGCGTGACGATCGCGCGCGGCGCCTTCCTTCCATCGCTGAATGCGCAGGGTTCCTACGGCTGGAAGGCCGACGGCGACATCAAGCCGGACAACGAGGTTGCCTGGTCGATGACGATGTTCCTGGAGGTCCCCGTCTTCACGAGCTTCAGGAACCTATCAGACTATCAGATGAGCCGGCGCTCGTACCTCGCAGCCGTCAGGATGAAGGAAGATGCCGAGCGTCAGATGATCGTCGGTTTCCGAGCCACCGCGGCAACGCTCAAGTCGCGGCTCAAAGGTCTCGATGCCGCCGAGAGATTCGTCGCACTGTCGGATGAACGCTTCAGCAGCATGGAGAACATGTTCGATCAGGGGATGGTCTCAGGCAACGATCTCATCGATGCCAGGGTCGCATACGACAGAAGCAGGGTCGGGTATATCAACGCGCTCTACGACTGTTTCATCAGCCTGGCGGAGCTGGAACAGCTCGTGGGTGAGTCGCCCGCAGTAGAGAGGACACAATGAAGAGACTCATGGCAGTTGTTCCCGTGATCGCACTCGTGATCGCCGGATGCGGCCGCCCGGGCGAAGGCTCTGATGAGTCCAGGCGCCCGGCGCCGGTTCCCGTGGAGGTGACCGCGATCGAACGCAGCAGCATCACGGCGTTCGTACGCGGAACCGGGACGATCACGGCACGCGATGATTGTCTAGTGGCTGCTGAGGCAGGGGGGCGTGTCGTCGGCGTTCCTGTTGTCGTCGGTGACGATGTGGAGGTGGGTGGTGTGCTTGTCGTGCTCGATGATGAGCTGCCGGCGCTGGCTGTGAAGCAGGCTGAGGCTCAGCTCCTGATGGCCGAGGCCGATCTGAGGGATGCCGAGGCCGGACTCAAGCGAGCGAGCTATCTCTGGAAGAGCGGGGACATCTCGGACGCGGACTACGAGGCGATCGAGACGAGGGCGATAGCAGCGCGCGGCCTTCACATGACCGCGGAGGCGGCTCTGGCCGGTTCCGCGCGGCAGCTGAGGGATACGCTTGTGACCTCACCGATCGCGGGCACGGTTGCGTTCGTTCACGTTGAGAAGGGGCAGCTGGTAGCTCCGGGCACCCCGGTCGTCCACGTCATCAACGATGCCGAACTCGAGGTGGATCTTGGTATCGCAGAAGAGGATGTCGTGAATGTGAAGCCGGGAGCCCGAGCGGAGATCGAGGTTCGGCCGCTGCCCGGCGAGATCTTCAGAGGCAGGGTGGAGTACGTGGGACCTCGCGCCGACGACCTTTCGAAGACCTATCCCTTGAGAGTCACCATCAGAAACCGAGACGGCGCCCTCCGCGCTGGAATGGTCGCGGATGTCAGCGTTGCGGCTCACGTGATGCGTGATGTCATCGTGATCGAGCGTGACTGGGTGTTCGATCGGTACGGTGAACCGGCCGTCTTCGTGGCTGTGGATTCAGTTGCCGTCCGGAGGAAGATATCATTGGGGCGCGTCGTGGCTGCTCGCGTGGTTGTGCTTGCCGGACTGGAGTCCGGGGACAAGCTGGTCACGCTGGGACTGAGTCAGCTGAGCGACGGTGCGCGTATCGGGATCAAGACCGAGCATTAGATCGACCGGGGGAAATTCAAGATGACGCTGGGGGAGTTCTCCGTAAGGCAGCCTGTGCTGGTGAATCTCGTGATGGTCGGGGTTCTCCTGATAGGGCTCTTCACGTTCTTCAGCATGCCTGCGGAACTCATGCCGAACGTCAGTATGGATGAGGCGGTCGTCTGGGTGGCCTACCCCGGGGTTGCGCCCGAGGAGATCGAGACCCTCGTGACGAAGCCGCTCGAGGATGAGATTGACAACGTTGAAGATGTGGATCATGTGGTCTGCCGCTCCAGCGAGAGTCGTTGCGTGATCGCTGTCGCATTCACTCCCGGGCTTTCGGACGACGAGTTTGACAAGCGGATTCTCGACCTCAGATCGGCGGTGTCCGCTGCCGCTGCTCGATTGCCCGATGATGCCAGGGACCCTGTCGTCATTCCCATAAAGATGGGTGAAGTAGCGCCCATCATGTCGATAAGTCTGGGTGGATCGGAGAGCGAGACCCTGCTTCGGGAGATCGCCGAGGATCTCCGCGAGGAGTTGCTGGATCTCAAGTACGTCGCGGATGTCGACATTGTTGGAGAACGTGAGCGCGAGATACGCGTCGAACTCGATGCCGCACGTCTGAAGGCGTACGGTGTGCCCATCGGTAGCGTTGTCGCTTCGCTGTCGGCCCGGAACCTGAATGTCCCCGGCGGGACGCTCGACGCGGGTGATTCCGAGTACATCGTCCGCGCGATAGGGGAGTTCGA
>DAOVNE010000125.1 GCA_030630395.1 Candidatus Eiseniibacteriota bacterium | reverse complement strand
CGACGATCCTACGGCCAAGAACGATGCTCTCCCTGTCCGCCTGCGCCCTCAGATGGTGTCGGATCTTGCTGCGTGCCCGCGAGGTGGCCACGAAGCCCAGCCAGTCGCGGCTGGGGTGGGCCGAATCGGATGTGACGATCTCAACCGTGTCCCCGCTCCTGAGGTTGTACTTGAGCGAGACGAGCCGCCCGCTGATCCTTGCTCCGGCGCAGTGGCTGCCCACATCAGTATGAATGGTATAGGCGAAATCCACAGGTGTGGATCCCTTCGGCAGATGCTTGAGGTCACCGTTTGGTGTGAAGACGAAGATCTCATCGTGGAAGAGATCGACCTTGAGCGATTCCATGAACTCGTGGGCCTCCGTGAGATCCACGTTGCCCTCGAGAAGCTGACGCACCCAGTTGAGGCTTCTGGCCAGCTCGTCGTCTCCCGGCTTGCCCTCCTTGTATGTCCAATGCGCCGCGATGCCGAACTCGGCCTGGTCATGCATCTCGCGCGTGCGTATCTGGATCTCCAGCATCTGCCCCTTCGGCGACATGACAGTCGTGTGAAGCGAGCGATAGCCGTTGAGCTTCGGGGTCGCGATGTAGTCCTTGATCCTGTCGTGAACGGGAGTGAAAAGCGTGTGCACGATGCCGAGCACCCGATAGCACTCCTCTACCGTCTGAGTGATGATGCGAATGGCCAGAAGATCGTATATCTCATCGAAGTTCTTGTCCCTCGTCACCATCTTCCGGTGGATGCTGCTCAAGTGCTTTATCCGGCCGACGATGCGCGCCTTCATTCCATCGTGCGTCAGCCGCTTTCTGATCGGCCGGGTCGACTCCTCGATTGTCGCCTCGCGCTCCTCGCGAGTCGCCTTCACAAGAGCCGCAAGCCGCCTGTACGCATCGGGCTCCAGCCACTTGAATGCCAGATCCTCCAGTTCGCGCTGGATCTTCGCCACACCGAACCGCCCCGCCAGCGGGGCGAATATCTCCCGTGTCTCGCGGGAGATACGCTCGATCTGCTCGGGCGTAAGATGAGTGATGGTGCGCATGTTGTGGAGGCGATCGGCGAGCTTGATAAGTATGACGCGAATGTCCTGCACGACAGACAGCATCATCTTGCGGAAGTTCTCTGCCTGTGCACGCTCACGGCTCTCGAATCTCAGACCCGTGATCTTGGTGACTCCATCAACGAGCTTCGATATCTCCGTGCCGAATTCTTGAGCGAGATCGGCAGGAGTGGTGTCGCTCTCCTCGAGAACATCGTGGAGGAGGCCTGCGGCAACCGTGGCCGAGTCGAGCTTGAGTTCCGCGAGTATGGAAGCGGTCTCGCGAGCGTGCTTGATGTACGGAGCCCCTGACTTCCGTGTCTGCCCCTGGTGGGCCAGGACGGCATAGTCGTGGGCCCGCGCGACCAGGTCCGCATCGAGCCTCGGATCGACTTCCATCAGTGTCTTGGCGAATTCGCTGCCTGTCATCTGGATTCACGGAGGTGGGGTTTCGCGGCACCCTGCGCCTTGGGCTAGTACTCGTCGAACTGGACATCCTTCAGGCGCAGCTGGAGATTCGTGACCCCCCTCCACGTATTCTCCTCGAGTACGTAAGCAAGAGAGACCATTCCACCACTTCGCTTGAGATCATCGAAGACCTCACCGAGACCAAAGCCGATGGCGTCCATTACCTTCTCGCCCTGTTCGACAGTCATCTTGAGATGGCCGTTGCCGACCACCTTCGCTGACGTGACCTTGACGTCCCTCGTACCGAATACCGGTTCCGGGTTTCCGGCCCCGAACGGACGCACTCGCTTGAGCATGTTGACGAGTTCAAAGCTGCACGCCGACAGAGGAATCATGGCATCGATCTTGACCTCCGACACAAGGTCGTCCGGGGTCAGCTTGGATGATACCGCCTCCTCAACGCATGCCCGGAACACGTCGAGGTGCTCTTCGGCAAGCGATACTCCGGCAGCATACTGGTGTCCTCCGAAGCTGAGCAGGTGGTCCTTGCACGATATGAGTGCGGCGTGCAGATCGAACCCTGGGATGCTCCGCCCCGATCCCTTGGCGATACCGTCCATGATGGAGAGAAGGACCGTCGGCCGGTTGTACTGCTTCGCAAGCCTCGAGGCAACGATGCCGATGACGCCCGCGTGCCACCCGGCGGACCAGAGGACAATGGATCGGCTGCGGCTCAGATCGACCGTCTCCTCGAGAATGCGGGTCGCGTCTTCAAGAACCTGACGCTCCAGCTGACGCCGTTTCCTGTTCTCGCCATCGAGCTTCAGGGCAATGGCGTCCGCCTTGCTCGCATCCTCTGTCGTCAGGAGTTCGACACCTATGCTGGCATCGCCCAGGCGACCGGCGGCATTCAGCCGCGGTCCGAGAGCGAATCCGATGTGGGTCGATTGAACGCTGGCCGGCTCGACGGCGGCGGCTTTCATGAGGGCCGCGAGTCCGGGATTCGTGGTCGCCCTGAGCCTGTCGAGCCCGAGCGATGTCAGTATCCTGTTCTCGGAGTTGAGAGGCACTATGTCCGCGACGGTGCCGACAGCCACGATGTCGAGATTCTCCTCCACCGTGTATGCCACCTCTCGGTAGTCCTTGGCCAAGGCCTCAAGCACCTTGAAGGCCACGCCGACACCGGCCAGGTCCTTGTAGGGGTAGCGCGAGTCCTTCCGCTTCGGGTCGACCACGGCAAGTGCATTCGGAAGCGTGTCCTGCGGTTCGTGGTGGTCCGTGACAATGATGTCGACACCCAGCTTGCTGGCAACGTCTATCTGCTCGTGACCGGTGACCCCACTGTCTACCGTGACGATGAGTCCGGCGCCCGATTCCTTAGCGATCACGACGCCTCGTTCTGAAAGCCCGTATCCCTCATCGAGACGGTTGGGGATGTAGAATCCGACATCCACGCCGGCCGCCTCGAGGCAGCGCTTCATCAGTACGATGGAAGTGATACCGTCGACATCGTAGTCGCCACAGATGAAGATGCGTTCGCGCTTGTCGATGGCCCTACGCAACCTGTCGAGGGCGGGCTCGATGTCCGGAAGAAGAAAGGGATCGTAGAGCTGGGAGCGGTCCGGCTTCAGGAACAAGGCGGCCGTGTCCGTGGTCGTGACATCACGGTTCACGAGCACAGCAGCGAATGCACGCGGAGCGTCCAGAGCCTGCGCCAGCTCGTCAGTCTGTCGAATCCTGTCTGGATCTGGAAGTTTCCATCTCCGTCTCACGCGCTCTCCTGGCCTTCTATTCCGCATCCAATCAGTATCGAAGAGGAACGACGAGGTCGCAGCAGGTCATAAGCCGAGTTCTGTCGGAAGGCAAGCCTTCCGTGGCGATCATTCATCTGGGACGACGATTACCCGTCATCTCTAGCAACCTACCCGGGAGTTCTAGCGAGGCGGGACCACCTCATCCTCCCCTACTTGGTCTCGCTCCGAGCGGGGTTTACCAAGCTGCCCCCGTCACCGGGGACACTGGTGAGCTCTTACCTCACCTTTTCACCCTTGCCGGGAACCTGCGGCAGAACCGCGAGGCTCCTTAGGCGGTTTCCCTTTCTGCGGCACTTTCCTTAGGATCGCTCCCACTGGGTGTTACCCAGCACTCTGCCCTGTGGAGCTCGGACTTTCCTCGAGCGGACAAGGCTTCTGCCCACCCGCGATCGCCTGTCCTGCTGCGGCCTCTCGTTCCCCTCCCTCACCCTGCACTCACATCTGCTGATTCCGGACTCGTTCACCAAGCGCCGAACGCGCCTGCAGAAGTCAGCGGTTCTTCCCGGCATCTTTGGCGCCCATCTTCGCAAGCTTGTCGGCCTCGCCGTTCAGCTCACGGGGAATGGCCTCGATCTTCACGTCGTCGAACTTCGCCATCAGCGCCTTGACCTCGAAGAAGGCATTGATCAGATTGCGGTTCTTCACCTTGTATCGCCCCACGAGCTGCCTGGCAACGAGTTCGCTATCCATCCTCAGCGTGACACGTCTCGCCCCGTGTGCCAGAGCCGTCTCGAGTCCGAGACGGACAGCTCCGTACTCAGCCACGTTGTTCGTCGCGTGGCCAAGGTGTTCGTGAACCGACGCCACGTTCACTCCGTCAGGAGTCATGACCATCGCACCGGCGCCCGAGGGACCGGGGTTTCCAAGTGAAGCCCCGTCCGTGTATACCACGAGCTCCTCATGATCGCCCGCGAGTGCGCTTTGGGGGGATCCGGAGGGCGAGGCAAACTCGATGTTCGCGTTCACCGATCCGGCGAAGCGCGCGATGCTCTCAAGAAACGCCAGGGCCTTCTCTGGTGAGAGCCCGGATTCAGCAGCTGAGTCCTTCCACGTCAGCCCATCTATCAGCCCCTGGACGAACGCCTCCTCACTCCTCCCCATCCTGCCCCTCTCCTCCCCAGTAGAGGATGCGACCGCATCCACCGCACTCGAAGAACTTTTCGCCCCGTCTGATCTCGATGGCCTTCTGTGACGGCAGCTTCTTGTAGCAGCCCGTGCAGAAACCGTCGACAAGCGGCACAAGCGCCTCTTCACCCCTGCTCTCGATGATTCGCTCGTACCTCTCAAGCATACGCTCATCTACATGCATCGCAACGCGAACCCGCTCGTCTCTCTTTATCGTCAGCGCTTCCGTCAGGCGGACCATTTCGCGATCGAGTTCAGCGATCTCCCGCTCGATGACCCCCCTGGAATCAGCCGCCGACTGCCTTGCCGCATCCGCATCCGCGGCGGCGCCTTCGATCTGCTCGAGAAGGACGAGGATCGAATCCTCGATCTTGGAGACCGCGTCTGTCGTGTACTGGATCTCAGTCTGGAGGGCAGCGTATTCTTCATTGGTCTTGATGACCAACTGCTTCGACTTGAGACCGTTGAGTCTCACGCCCGCATCTTCGAGGTCGTTCTCAAGCTTGGCCCTGTCCTTCTTCGCAGCATCCAGAGCAGTCTCCTGCTCCTTGACCGCGGTGTCGGTCAGTTCCATCCGCTGTCTCAGATCTGCAATCCGCCCAGGAAGACCTTGAGTCTCCACTTCAAGATCGGTCAGCGCACTGTCTATCTCCTGCAGTTTGAGCAGCAGTTCCAGTTGTTCGCGCAAGAGCTCCCCCTCGATCGCTGACAGGAACACCATGCAGACTTCACGAGGCAGATGAACCTGGGTCGGTCCACATATCAGAAGCTATCTGTTCGCTTCGCGACGGCAGTGGAGACATTAGTATGGTGGGCGATACTGG
>DAOVNE010000116.1 GCA_030630395.1 Candidatus Eiseniibacteriota bacterium | reverse complement strand
GCTGCGTCCATGGCCACGTTGCCGCCGCCGATCACGACCACGCGCGATCCGAGGCTGGGACGTTCCCCCATGGAGATGGCGGTCAGAAGATCTGAGGCGACGTGAACTTGAGGCAGATCCTCGCCATCGAGGCCGATTGTGTATGCACGCCCGAGCCCTATTCCGATGAAGACGGCGCTGAACCCTTGCTCAAGGAGCTCGGCGGGCTCAGCCGCAGCCTGTTTGAGCTGCACATCGGCGCCCAGGCGGCGAACATAGTCGAGTTCCTCAGCAGCGAAGATCTGGTCCAGGCGAAACGGCGGGATCCCACTCGTCAGTACACCGCCCACAGCGCCGGACTTCTCGAAGACCGTGACTCCGACACCGCTCTTCCTGAGCTCAACCGCCGCTCCCAGACCGGCGGGCCCCGCGCCGATAATGGCGACGCGCTCCTTGCGGTCCTTTGCGGAGTCGGGCAGTGGCGCGAGAGACGCCAACTCGACGTCGCCTGCGAATCGCTGGAGCCCGGCTATATCTATCGGTGTATCGAGATTGGTCCGGGTGCAATGCTCCATACAGAGCATCTCCTGTGGACAGACGCGGCCACAGATCCCGACCATGATGTTCGCCTCGCGGATGAGACGCGAAGCTCCTCGGTGATTCCCGAAGCGTATCTTCCGGATGAAGCGTCTGACATCGACGCCGGCCGGGCAGCCCGTATTGCAGGGCGGATCATCGCACATGAGGCAACGCGATGCTTCGATCACCGCCTCGTGCGGCGCGTAGGTTCGACCGGTCTCGTCGAGCGACGCCTGCGCTGTGCCTTCGTTGGCCATAGGGGACTCCTCGGTGTCGGAGATAGAGAAGCGCGCACCACGCGCGCAGTCTGTGAGCAGCTCTACTACCAGCCACGGGCATCGAGTCCAATACCGAACTCCAGACGCCCCGGGTCAAGTCCACCGGCCAGGCGGGCCGTAACGGAGAAGCTGCTGAAAATGGTTGTCCGAGCCCGAATATACCACCTCGTTCCGGGGTCGTTCAAGGTCCGAAGCCCCATCTCCCCGGTGAGTCCCGGCCCGTAGTGTGTGATCCCACATCTCTGCCCCTCGCCCGTGATAGTCACGGCCCCGAAATCCAGAGCGACGCACTCGGTCAGTTGCATCGTGGAGCGCGTGCTCAACGCCACAGCCTTCCCCAATCGGACACCGTCCAGGTCCGCAACCGAACGACGGATTGCCAGCCGCAGGTCCCCGGCGCCGGACGACCGAAGGACGACCCACTGCGTCTGGACCTCCTCCCGCCCTGTTGTCTCAGGCTCCCCATCCTCGACCGAACGCGCGCGAAGCCTGCTGCCGAAGGTGATTCTCCCGAGGCCTTGCAGGTTCAGCTCCGTCCCGAGCTCGATCAGACCGGAGGGCTCGGGAAGAGTGTTGTGGTAGGTCCTCCATGGATGGCCCGTCATGCGGGCGACCCCCCAGATCCTCCACGCGCCCCGGGCTGTATAGGAGAGATTGAGCCATGCGGAGAGGGCATTCGTGCCCCCGGATGTCCCGGGGAGGGATGAGCCGAGGGGACTCCGGAAGCTCTCCGACTGATAGCCGCATCCCAGCGACGATCGCACCGCGCCCGTGCGCGCTCTCACGCTTGCCAGAAGCGCACTACCTCCCGCGGTCGAGCGAGCGAACTCAACCCCCGTCCTCCAATCCCCGGACATGAGAACAGCATCAAGTGAAGTCAGCGTCACCTCGGATCCACTGAGACGGTAGCGTTGCCTCAGAGGATCCCCCTCCGCCAGCGGAGGATCGAAGGCGAATCGGAGCAGGCTTGCGCCTAAGGTCAACGATGGTTGATTCAGATGTTGCCCTGGTGAGTTGCGGCCTCTCGTGTCACCGAGAACCGAGGCCGTCAAGCGGTCACCGAGGACCGTGGCCGCCACCCGGTCACCGCGCTCACCGAGAACTGACGCCGTCACGCGGCCACCGGCGATCGTCTCCGTGAGCACGTCCCTCCCCTCTCTCTCACTCTCCGTTCTGTGATATCCGGAGGCTCGAACGGACGTCACGCTGCCGTTCTCGTCAATCGTCGCATCGAGATGCGTCCGCGCCGTGATGAATCCCAGCGACACGCGCCCGATCGTTCCGGTGGCCGTGATTCCTCGGCGCGCCGTCGTCTCGGACATGCCATCGTATCCCTTTGTGCGATCGCGCGAACCGGGAAGACGCTCGGAGGTCGCCATGCCCTGCGGTCCTGCTATGAGTCCCTGTCCCCAACGCAGGTTGAAGTCCCCTGCTATGGCATATCCGTACGATCCCTTCCATGTGACGTGCGCTGCCACGTGGTCGGCGGGGTTACGTTCGCCGGGGTCCTTCTCAAACGCCACACCTGCACTCAACCTCTCGCCACGAGAGACGCGCAGACGGACACACGTTCTCGCCCCGGCAAGGGGGTCCTCCCATCCAACCCACACAGGGTCATCTGAACCGCCGCGGCTTCCCGACAACCTCGTCGTGAGGTTCCAGACCAGGCCCGTCCCTGCGGCGGGTGGATCGACGGCTCCGTCTGAAAGACCTTCCGTGGCGGTGAGCGCGCTCGCAGCTGAACCCGCGCCCGCGATGGGCACCTGGTCCGCCACGCCTTCCGGAGGCGCGCCGCGCGCGTCCGCCACAGGCACGACGACGTACGGCGCAAGGGCGTCGACCGATGCCACCGTAAGCCCCCTGAAGCCGACAAGGTCACTGAGACTCGTGAGTTCCCCCCTCTCCTCACGATACTGGAGGACTGCGGCTGCAGAGGCGGGATCGATGAAGGGAACACGCAGAATACCCGAGAGAGAACAGCTATTGAGCTCTAGCGGGTTCGCCCTGAAGGCCGCTGCCTCCCGAATCACCCAATCCGCCACCGCGCTCTCATCGCCGCCGTCGTCCGAGAGCAGCTCGTCAGTGACTGGCAGGAGCCACTCCTGCAGTTCATCGCACTCGGCTGTCGTCGCCATCATGAGAAGGAGCGTGGAGAGGAGCAACACCCCCGGGCAGCGGCTGCATCCCCCGCGCCGTCCTCTCTGCCCCCTATAACCCGAACGATATCGACACAAACGTGGACCCTCCGAGATGGGGATGCCACTGCCACGCAAGGTCCACCACCGGCCGGCGAGGACGCATCGCGCCGATCCCGAAGCCGACCGCCACGCGGCCGGGCTCCGTACCGCCGCCGGCTCGCAGCCGGAACCGATCCGTGGCCCTGAGTTCAAGACCCATGCTGAACGAGTATGGAAACCCGGGCTCGCTCTCCATGGCTACCCCGAGGACCGCGTCATCGAGGACAAGAGCCAGCCGGCCGTGTGCGGAGGAGGAGACTCGGGAGTCACCTATTGACACGCCCGTCGCGTTTGCGAGCGACAGCTCCGCGGCCACCCTTCCACGAAGAAGCCACAGCACCGCGGGGTCGAGCGCGACCGCCCACCTGCTTTCAAGACCGGCAGCCGTGATCCCCATCACACGGGCGCTCAAGCGGATGGCCCCGCCCTCGCCGACCGGAGTTCCCCATCCGACCTTGAGAGACTGCTCCCGATAGAGGGAGGAACCCATGCCCGATCCGTCCAGGACAAGCTCACCCTCTCCAAGACTGAGCCTCGTCCCGACCGCAAATGACCTTACCTCGTGAAGCCCATAGTGCTCAGCCGCCGACAGGACGATGTGACCCCCTGATCCGGATCGCGTGGCGAGAGAGACTAGTCCCATATCCGGCAGGACATCGAGAGCTCCCGCTCTGGCCGCGGAAGGCCGACCGAGTTCGAACGAGGCACTAACGGGGAAGGCCACAGCGAGAGACGAGATGCACACAAGAACGACGAGAAACACAGATTCCATCCGGCGCCTCCTAGCGGACCAACGCGACCGCGGCTTTCGCCCTGACAATGACGCCGGCGCGGGCATCGATCGCTTCAAGAAGAAGCACGTAGAGCCCGGACGGAAGCACGGCGCCGTTATCATCCTCCCCGTTCCAGATGAGCTCATGCCGTCCAGATGTGGCCACCAGATCCTCCAGAACGGCACGGACCCGCCCCTTGAGATCGAGAACCGTGAGCCTGATGGTGGCCCGCGCTACCGGCAGGTCGAAGTGAATGACCGTGCGATCGTCATGCCCGTCACCGTCGGGAGTGAATGGGTTCGGCGAGACCGTCAGTCGTCCGTCGGACGGGAGACGTGCGATGTGGATGCTGTTTGTGCGCCCCGGCGTCCCTCCCTCGGGCGCCACGCATCCTCCCCAGTTGTTGGCGTCATCCGACGTCATCTCCGGCCGGGCGCGTTCAAGTGATATCCCCTTGTCGCCGCCCCAGTTGCTCGAGTAGATCACGACGTCGATCGGAGTCCCGAACCGATCGAGTAGCGCTACGTGGTCGTTCACGCTCAGCGCCTCCCAATGCTCGCTCTCGACAACGGGCGCTGCTGCCGTGACAAGCTCAGGATCACGTGCCACGACAAGGAAGCCACCAGGCGAAAGCAGTATCTCCTCACCAGGGGTGACCGATGAGATCATGGATGCATCGGCATCGTCCCCGATCATCCACCCGGCAAGACTCAGAGACTCGCCGCTGACATTCACAAGCTCGAGCCACTCCGTGGCGCCTTCGAGCGGGGAATGCATGATCTCGTTCAGCGCCACGAGAGCGCCCGCGCGACCGACCGTGAAGGACGTCGTCGCCGTGTTGTTGTCCGTGCTGTCATCCTCACCGTGATCGAGAGCAATCTCAGCTGTGTGATAGCCTGCGCCAGGCGAGTTCCAGGTGAGGGACATCAGGAGCGTGTCCCTCGGCGCCAGCTCTTCATCCACGATCTCTGCTGCCGTCGGAAGCTGTGAATCATCGGCGAACAGCCGAAGGAGGGCGCTTCCCGCCTCTATCGGAACGGATCCGACGTTCTCTATTCTGCACTCGACCCGCACCGGCTCATCGGCGGGCAGGATCACTCTCCCGGCGTGGAGGACGCGAATCGAGAGATCGTGCTCGAGCGCGTTTCGGTACCCGGGGGTAGGAACTGAGGATGAGAAATCGAGGCTGTTGGCATCGTTGTCGTAGCAATCGGGAATGCGTGCAAGCGAGTAGCCGGACGCCGTGTCCTCTGCGGGCGATCCCTCGTAGTATCCCTGGAAGAGCGGTTCGCCCCAGCCGACAAGATCCACGACTTGAAAGCCATCGGTCAGACGCGCGGCGTCGGGGCCGTTCTGGAGATCGAGCGGCGTCTCGTAGTCCGGGGCCGGGACAACATCGCTCTCACCTATCAGGAAGATCCCGCCCGGATCGAGGTAGTCGAGATCCCCACCTATCCACTCCACGGTCCAGTCGTCGGGATTGGCGCCGTTGCCGGTCTCGAGCACCCAGCCCGTAAGCAGAATGCCTGAAGCTCCGCAGTTCATGAGTTCAACGAACTCGTGCCCGCTATCGCTCCCGTCGGGATCGTAGAGGACCTCGTTGATGACAACGTGCGCGCTCAATGTCAGGGGCGAG
>DAOVNE010000172.1 GCA_030630395.1 Candidatus Eiseniibacteriota bacterium | reverse complement strand
CGCAACGTTCCTGGCTTCGTTGCCTCGGGGTCCAGGTCGGAGTGTCGAATGCCCCACGCCACCGGTATCCCGCCCGCGAACCGGGCGGCGAATCCACCCATCAGATCCGCATGGTACATCCATGTCTGAACCACATCGGGCTTCAGTTCTCGCATCATGGCTGTGAGTCTAGCGAATCCGGCCAGACTCGGGCGTGACCGAGTCATTCCGAGTGTCCTGACTGTGGCGCCGGACGAACGGATCTCTTGGGTCAACTCGCCCTCGTCCGTGAGCGAAACGACGATCGGCTCGATTGTCTCAGACTCGCCGTACTCGATGAGACGCGCGAGCATTCGCTCGGCGCCGCCGACGCCGAGTCCGGAAATCACGTGAAGAACACGGGTTCGTCTCATCACTTCTCCGAGAGAATCCTGTCGTAGAGGCGCCGGGTCTCCCCGGTGATGATCTCACTCGCAAAGCGTTCGCGCACAAGGCTCCTCGCCCCGTCTCCCAATCGCCGCCTTGCGTCGCGGTCATCTGCGAGCGTCCGCATTGCCGTCGCAAGTGCTGCTGCGTCGCGCGGTTCGACGAGAATACCCGTTCTTCCGTCGATGGTCACGTCCCGACATCCCGGTACATTCGTTGCGATGAGCGGCCTGCCTGCGGCCGCTCCCTCGAGCAGCGACTTCGGGAGACCCTCACGATAGGAGGGAAGCACGACGACATCGGCGTCAGCGAGGGAATCGCGTATGTCCGACTGGTATCCCCTCCACTCAACGGAGCCATCGCTCCCGAGTTCCTCAAGCCACTTGCGCGGGACCGCATCGGGAGAGCCTTCGTCGCTGTCGCCGACCAGAAGAAAGCGTAGGTTCGGGTTGCTCCCATGCAGAGTTCGCGCCGCCTCGACGTACTCGCGGACACCCTTCGCCCAGAGCATTCTGCACGCCATCAGAAACGTGACTCGATCGTCTGATTGGGGGAGGGCGATTGCGGAGAAGCGCTTCACATCAACGCCGGATCCCCTGATCAGCGTGCATCGCTCCTTGCTGGTCACTCCACTTCCGATGATCTGCGACATATCATCTTCGTTCTGAAACACGGTGATCGCCCGACCACCCAAGGCCAGTCTGTAGCCCTTGAGAGCCAGGCGAGCAAGGTGGCTCTCCTTTGAGAACGCATGTCCGAGACCGGTCACGGCCTGGACGATGCCGGGGGTTCTTAAGGCACGAGCCGCGATCCCTCCGAGTATGATCGGTTTGATGGTGAAATGGTGGACCACAGCGGGACGGATCCTGCGATAGGTCGACAGAAGTCTCAGGAACGCAGCCGTGTGTCCGAGTGGAGAGGTGCTTCTTCTGTCAAGGCGCCAGACCGAGAACTCCGAGCCGAGCGCAGTAAGCTCGGCGCCGTACTCGTCATCGGGGGCGAGAGTGAACACCGACCATCCGTGGGTGGTAAGCTCCTCAATGAGCGCGGCCCGGAAGTTATAGAGGTACCAGGATGTGTTTGAGACCAGGATGATCCTGCGCTCTGTCTCGGAATCGCTCGGTCTTGCCACTCGTACTGACTCCCCTCACCGCGGTCGGTGAATACGGTTGCCCCAGGCCCCAGAAGCTGGTATGAAATTGCGCAGCGAATTCTGGTAGCCACCCTTGACTCGGAAAGGTGTGACACACATGAACGTACCACTTCTCGACCTGAAGAGACAGTACAAGACTATCAAGAGTGAGATCGACGCGAGCATTGCTGAGGTTGTAGAGACCCAGGGCTTCAAGCTCGGTCCCAACGTGGCGCGGTTCGAGGAACTTGTCGCGGAGTACAGCGGTGCGAAGAGAGCCGTGGGCGTGGCATCAGGCACGGACGCGCTCCTCCTCGCACTGATGGCCTACGGCGTGTCTGGTGGAGATGAGGTCATCACGACACCCTACACGTTCTTCGCGACAGCCGGGTCCATCTCGCGAAGTGGCGCAACACCGGTGTTTGTAGACATCGATCCTCTCACTTACAACATCGATCCCAAGAAGATCGAGGCTGCAATCACCAAGCAGACGAAGGCCATCATGCCCGTTCACCTCTACGGTCAGTGCGCGGACATGGATCCGATCATGGAGATCGCAGCAAAGCATGATCTCGTTGTCATCGAGGATGCCGCGCAGGCCATTGGCGCCGAGTACAAGGGGCGTCGGGCAGGGTCACTCGGACACATGGGCTGCTTCAGCTTCTTCCCGAGCAAGAACCTCGGCGGCTACGGTGACGGCGGCATGATTACTACCGATAGCGATGAGAAGGCCGACCTTCTCATCAGCCTGAGGGAGCACGGGCAGACGGAGCTCTACCACCACTGGACGATCGGCATGAACAGCCGGCTCGATGCGCTGCAGGCGGCCATTCTCATGGTCAAGCTTGGGCACCTGGACAGTTGGAGCGACGTGCGCTCTGCGAACGCCGAATACTACAATGAGCGATTCTCGGGGTCACCTGTGACGACACCCCATCGCGAAGAGGGCAACCGCCACATCTACAATCAGTACATCATCCGGACCGGGAAGCGTGATGAGCTCAGGGAGCATCTCAAGAATCAGGGCATAGGAAACGCGATCTATTATCCGCTGCCTCTTCATCTTCAGAAGTGCTTCGCATCACTCGGACACGGCGAGGGAGACATGCCCGAATCGGAGAAAGCGTCACGTGAGACGCTCTCCATCCCAATCTTCTCCCTCCTGACCGACGCGGAGAAGGACCACGTGGCAACGACGATCCTCGGGTTCGTAAACGCCGGCTAGTGGAGGGAGCGCCGCGATGCAGAAGGCTGTCGCGGGCAAGTTCCTCGATCTGAGGTCGCCCAGAGGATACCATCTCGCCTACGCGGCGTTCGCGAATCGCCGTGAGTCACGCGATGCGCTGGATCCACCGCCGACCGGGAGCAGGCGAGAGAGTGTTGCTCACTCCCCGTGGCTCATGGCGCGGTCGGCCCTTGCCTGCCTTGAACTCTACCTCGAAAGCGGAAACCAGGAGAGGCGTGCGGGATTCGAGAGAATCGCGCGCTGGCTCATTGATAACCACGAAGAGGAGCCCGGTGGTTTCCTCGGATGGCCGATGCCCATGGTCCCGCGGGCGTTTCGCGGCGACCTGAGCGATGGGTGGTTCTCCGGGTCGGCGCATGCGGAGTGCATCGCTGTTCTTGTGCGTGCGGGAACGCTTCTGAACATGGAAGGCGCCATCGACTGCGCACGGCGTGCGGTCATTGGATTCGCGACACCCGTGGAAGACGGGGGCTTCCTTCGCGAGGTAGGCGAGGAGGGGCACGAGGGCGGACTCGAGACCATGGCGTTCGCCGAGGAATACCCGATCGCGGGGCGGGCATCGATGACGCTCGGCGGGCATGCAAGAGCCATGTTCGCCCTCTCCGATTTCGCTGCTCTGGAGGGTGACGATGGCGTTCGGGCGCTGCTCGAGCGGTACGCACGAGGCCTCGAGTACGTGCTGGACCAGTTCGATCTGGGCTTCTGGAGCAGGGCGGATCTGGATTCCGGGTGGCGCGGCATCAGAATCGCCTCATTTACACAACATACGGAACATGTCTTGCAACTCTCGTTGCTGAGTTGCATCAGAGGGTGCTATGGCTACGACTCGACGAGTGAGCGGTGGGAGACGTACGCGCGGCTCAGAGGACACAGATGGAAATCCCGCCTGCTGGTGGGGCGATTCAGGATAATGAACCCCAATCTCCTATCCTTGTCGAGCTAACCCCCGCGCTTCTGGCACTGTTTAAGCTTTACAGTCTACATGCGTGTGCTATGTTCTTTGGACGTCGTCTGAGGGACAAGAAAGGATAGAGTACGGAATTTGGCTAGCATTCTTTACGCACTTGTCACAGCAGCACTGGCCTGCGGCCTCACGTGGCTCCTAATACCTCCGGGGTCGAAGCTCGGGCTCAAGCTCGGGCTGGCCGATCTGCCGAGCTCTCGGCGGGTCAGGGCACGCCCCGTGCCGACTACCGGCGGGGTCACCATCTTCATAGCCTTTGCTGTCGCAATGGTCGCATCGAGGCATCTTCTCGCCGGCGCCTCTCCTGAACTCGTCCACAAGGTGCAGGTTCTCCTCCTTGGGGGATCGGCGATAGTGATCCTCGGAATGGTGGATGACCGCGTCAACCTGAGGCCGCGGACAAAGCTCATTGCCCAGACCATCATCGCCGCTGCCGTAGTGGCCGGCGGTGTCGGCATCACTCATATCCGGTTTGTGGTGGGACCGACTCAGGACTTGGGTTGGATCGCGTTCCCACTGACGGTCTTCTGGTTCGTGGCTTTCATGAACGCCCTCAATCTGATCGATGGTCTCGACGGCCTGGCGGGTGGTATCGCTGCGATAACGGCGCTCGGTCTCTTTACCGTCGGGGCCGTGAACGGCAATGCACCTCTCTTCTTCATGGCCGCCGGGCTGCTGGGTGCGACGAGCGGTTTCCTTGTACACAACTTCGGAAGCGGT
>DAOVNE010000146.1 GCA_030630395.1 Candidatus Eiseniibacteriota bacterium | reverse complement strand
GCCGACGAGTACGGTCTCGATATCGTCAGCGCGTTTCGGACGTTCAGGGACGCCGGCAAGATCGACATCACGACGTGCGGAGCGACCCACGGGTTCCTGCCGCTGATGTCGGATCATCCGGCCTCGGTCCGAGCACAGATCCGCATTGCCGCACAGAGCCACGAACATGCACTGGGAGTCCGCCCGGATGGAATCTGGCTTCCTGAGTGCGGTTACTTCCCCGGCGTGGACAAGTACCTCGCAGAAGAGGGCATTCGCTACACCTTCGTGGACTCCCACGGTGTGCTTCACGCAGATCCCAGGCCCAAGTACGGGACGTACGCACCGGTAGCCTCACCGGCGGGCGTTGCCGTCTTCGCCCGTGATATCGAGTCGTCGAAGCAGGTCTGGAGTGCTGAGGAAGGCTATCCGGGCGATGTCGTCTACAGAGATTTCTACCGCGACTACACGTACGAGCTGGACTACGAGTACGTGAGGCCGTATCTCGGCCCCGATGGCTTCCGCAAGATGCTTGGTCTCAAGTACCATCGCATCTCCGGCAAAGAGGTCGCGCTGGCCGATAAGGAGTTCTACGATCCGGACGTCGCGCGCAGTCGCGCGATCGAGCACGCCGCGAATTTCGTGTTCAACAGGGAGCGGCAGTTCGAGCATCTGAACGACATCCTCGGACGGAAGCCGTTCATCGTGGCTCCTTACGACGCCGAGCTCTTTGGGCACTGGTGGTTTGAGGGACCGATCTGGCTTGAGGAACTCCTGAGGAAGCTGGATGAGGTCAAGGGACCCGTACTGGCCGCGACGCCGATGGACTTCCTGAACTCGGGAGAGTCGATGCAGACCGCGGATCCGCATCTCTCAAGTTGGGGGTACAGGGGCTACAGTGAGGTCTGGTTGAACTCGAGCAACGACTACGTCTACCCGCATCTCCACAAGGCATCGATAAGAATGACGGAGCTGGCCAAGGCCTACCCGAACGCCGAGGGTCTGAGGCTCCGGGCTCTCAATCAGGCCGCACGGGAGCTCCTGCTTGCGCAGTCAAGCGACTGGGCATTCATCATGAAGACGGGTACAATGACCGAGTACGCACACAAGAGAACACGCGACCATATCTCGCGGTTTACGAAGCTCTACGAGACCCTGAAGAGCAGCACTGTAGATGAGAAGTGGCTCTCGGAGATCGAGTGGCGCGACAGAATATTCCCGCAGATCGACTACGCGGTCTACGCTGAGGACCAGCCGCCCCAGGGGTGACGCTTGCCGGGGGCGTTCTTACGGAGCAGACATGGCCGGCGACAAACTCCCGATCGCAATACTCTGGCACCAGCACCAGCCCTTCTACCGCGCTAGGTGGGATGGGGATCCCCGAGGGTCGTACATCCTCCCTTGGGTCCGCCTGCACGCCATCAGGGACTACTACTCGATGGCGGCTCTCGTCGGTGAATTCCCCAACGTCCACGTCACGGTCAACCTCGTCCCTTCACTGATCCTCCAGCTGGAGGATTACGTCGAGAACGGCGCGACCGACCTCCTGCAGGAACTGTCAATCAAGCCCGTGGAGAAGCTCTCCGGAGCGGAGCGCGATTTCATCGTCGCTCGTTTCTTCGATGCGAACTGGGAGAATGAGATAACCGTTCATGCGGGCTACGCCAGGCTGCTCCATATGCGCAGGGCGGGCAGGCACTTCGCAGATCGGGATATCACCGATCTCAGGATGTGGTTCAACCTTGCGTGGTTCACCGCGGACGTGCAGCGCGGTCCCGTTGACCTTCCGGACGGCTCGACGGTCGACGTAAGCGACTTCATGAAGAAGGGGCACGGTTTCACAGTCGATGACATAGCCGCCGTTCTGGGCGAGCAGCAGAAGCTGATGCGAAACGTCGTCCCGATTCACAAACAGCTCATGGAGGCGGGACAGCTCGAGATCTGCGTGACTCCGTTCTACCATCCGATCCTTCCGCTTGTGGCCGATAGCGATCTGGCCACGATAGACGCCGAGGGGGCGACGCTGCCTCACCGCTTCTCGCGGCCCGAGGACGCGCGCGCCCAGATAGAGAAGGCGATCGTTTTCTACGAGGAACGCTTTGGGCGACCGCCGAGGGGCATGTGGCCGTCCGAGGGTTCAGTTGGACAGCACGTGGCGCACCTCTTCGTGGATGCCGGGCTCGACTGGATAGCGACCGATCAGGGTGTGCTCAAGCGCTCAGGCAAGTGGGGCTACAACACGGCCGATCCGGAGGTCCTCGCCCGCGCGTACCGCATCGGTGACGAGGAGAAAAGCGTGAGTGCCTTCTTCCGCCACACGCAGCTCTCCGACGACATCGGATTCGCTCTTCAGGGATACGCGGATTACGATCGTGCTGCCGACGACTACCTGATGTGGATCAAGGACGGATACGCGCGCATCATCGATGATCGTGGCGAGCACATCCTCTCGATCATACTGGATGGCGAGAACGCCTGGGGGTCGTACCGGAATCGAGGAACGGCGTTCCTGCGAGGGCTCTACAAACGACTCGCCGATGACCCTGACCTCGTCTCTGTGACGTTCTCCGAGTTCATCGATGGGAACGAGTCGCGCGGGATACGTCCACATCCGACCGAGTCGCGGGAGCTCGTGTCTCCGCTCTATTGCGCGAGCTGGATCGATGAGATGGGCTCCGACCCGGGCAACGACCTCAATATCTGGATAGGCTCACCGCAGGAGAACCGGGCCTGGGAGCTTCTCGGGAAGGTGCGCGATCACATGGAGGAGTTGGGTGCGACACCTGAAAGCCATCCCGACGCCTACGAGTCGATCTACCGTGCGGAGGGCAGCGACTGGTTCTGGTGGTTCGGCGACGATTTCGTACAGCCGACGGGTGGAGAACTTGTCTTCGACCACCTGTTCCGCGAGCATCTCAAGGACGTCTATCGTCAGCTTGGCGAAGAGCCTCCTGCAGAGCTTGACTCCCCGATAGCTCTCGACATCGTTATCTGGACGCCGACCGACCCAGCGGTCTCCGTGGGACCGGGTCAGGTCCTAGGAATAGTGCTCGACCGCCCCGGGACGATTCGTTGGACCAAGAACGAGTGGGCGAGGTTCGCCGAAGTGGTCCTCGTACCGGCCGGGGATGTGATGTCGAACCGGATCGGCTATGTTGCGACCATCGGGCCGTTTGGTGACGGCTCCACGGCGGTCGAGTTCCATCTCGTCGAAGATGCAGATGGAGCTTCCGGGCAACAGGATGGCGGGACGGTCCTCCACCGCGTCCCGGTTGAGGACTAGGTGCGAGCCGGCCTCAAAACGCTTGTCATCATCATCGCTGTCATTGCTGTTGTCACCGTCGTCATGACGGTGACGCCGCTCGGCTGGTCGTTGGCGCGATCATTCATTGAGCGGCAGGTAGTCCGTGACAGCGATCTCGATCTCACTATCGGCTCCCTCCGCGGGAACCTCCTCACACACGCAACTCTCAGAGATATCACCCTGACGGCGCCCGAGGTCGGTGTCATCCTCTCAGTCGATGAACTCGCTATTGAATACAGTCTTCCCGCTCTTGTGGGAGGCCGAACCGTGTCGTCCGAGATTAGAATCGCGGACGCTCATTTCCTCGTAGAGATGGGGGAGGACGGTCGCCCGGCCGGGTGGTCGATGCTCGCACGGGGAGAAGAGCGCGAGGACGATGAGGGAATGGGTCTTGGAATCTCGCTTCTCATTGAAGCCTCTGATCTGTCAGGGAGGATCGTCTCGGAGGCTCGTGGGTACGACATCGATCTTCGCGGTGTCGATGCCGGTTCAAGTGTCGAGATAGGCTCCGCCGCCACGGCCGATGCGGAAGCCCTTGAGCACTTCGAGGTGACGCTCGCCGGGAGCACAAGTCTGGTGCTTCCCACGATGCTCTCTCCGATCGACGCGCTACTGTCGTGCGCGATATCGGGCGACAGGTCGAGTGCCGTGGTGGAACTCGACCTTGAATCCGCTGCAATCGCGATTGGGGCCTCGGGTGGGGTGCGCGTCGTCGATCGATCGCTCGAGCGAATCGCCGTCGAGTCCTCAGGCGAACTCGAGACCCTCGCTCTTGTCTTCGGATGGGAGAGTATGAGCGGTGGCGTTCACATCACCGGTAGCATCGACGGCCCGTTCGGATCCCCCGCATGGGAGGCAGAGCTCACCTCCGGTGGAGCCGTTGTTCATGGAGTAGAGATAGAGCGGCTGGATTCGTGGCTCTTGGGAGAGAATCGTTCCATTGAGATCGAGAGAATCAACACCTCAGCCTTCGGGGGAGAGATCGAGGGAGCCGTGACCCTGACGATGCCGGGGCCGTCCGCAGACGGACTCTGGATCGATGCGCGGGTCGAGGCGACGGGAATCGACCTCGAGAGTGCCGGTGACCATCTCTTCCCTCAGACGATTCTTGGTCTAGCCTCCATCGATGCGCGTCTGGCAATGAACCCCGCCGATCTTGCGACCCTCTCCGGAGACTTCGACTGCGGTGTCATCGGGCTTGGGATAGGCGACACCGATCTCGGAGATATCGATCTGTCCGGCGCCGCGTCCGGCGGTGAGTTCACCCTGTGGGGCAACTGCTGCGATGCCTCGCTCACGGCCATCGGGGGGCTTTCCGCGAGGGGTGTCTCCTCCGCCGACCTCACAGTAGAGGTTCCGGACCTTGCCATGACCGCCGCCGCATTCGGGATCGGCGATATCATGGGGGCGGCCACCGGTTCAGTTCATCTTGATGGACTGGGCGACACGCTTCGCTATGAAGGAAGCATCGACCTGCGCGGGATCGAGACGCCGCGCCTCGTCGTTGGAGATAGCCACACGGCATTCTCGGGTGATCTTGCTCGCACAGAGGCTGAGTTCGATGTACTCGGCGGCACGCTTGTCGGTGACGCTTCTCTCGTGTTTGGTGAGGCG
>DAOVNE010000210.1 GCA_030630395.1 Candidatus Eiseniibacteriota bacterium | reverse complement strand
GGGTTCGCGTAGATGGACTCGAGGCTCACTATCTCGGCCTTGACGCCCTTCCTGGTCTTCCAGTCGGCCAGCGGCTGGAACGCGTCGATGAACGACTCCGGACATATAATGATGTAGTCAACCCCTGCCTCGTCCCGCGCGGATGATCTTGCCGCGTACATGTCGATGTCGCCGGGATTGGCTGAGGAACGAACAACCGCCGCGCCGGCAGCCGAGGAGAGAGAGGCGGCAGCCGGCGAGCGGTCGGAGGTAGAGCTCAGACTGATTGTTATCTCGATCTGTGTGTGAAAGAGAAGCTCCCCGGTCGCCGGCACGTACTGCAGCGGCGTCACGAGGATGTCGGCCATCCGATAACCAGCAGAGGAACCGCCCCCGGCCAGGCGTGCTATCTCTCTGGGGTATGGCAGCACAGAGCCATAGGTCTCTGCTTTCGGATGGGGTATTTTGACTGCTTCACCAGAGGAGAACCGCGCTGGCCGGGGAGCAGGCAGAATCATGTAGGTGTCGGGAAGGTAGACAGTCCCGCCGTAGCTGTACGACAGGTCCTCGGGTCCTGTATTAGGAGGAAGAAGAAGCTGGATGTTGAGGAGGGGAAGCATGGGCTCAGCTGTCTCGGTGGTGTACTGGGCTCCCTCAAGGGAGACCAGGTCGTACCCCTCATGCTGCTCGAACGTCAACTGCGCTGGGTCGAGCAACAGGGTTGCGACCACGGCGTCAGCCGTGGCGGTGACTGCCACCTCATAGCTGGTGGCAGTCAGAGCCGCCGGGTCGAGTCCGGCGTTCGCATCAAGAGCAGGAAGAGTGAGGAGCAACACTGAGAGGACGACCTGGAGGACAGAAGTCCTGACTGCGGAGCCGGCACTGACGGTGCCGCCGAGAAGGCTTGCGCCCACGCTGTGTGCAACATCCAGCTTCGATCTTCCGGTTGAGTACAAAGAAAGCCTCCGACCGTTTGCCGGCCGCAGGCTTTGTGATCCCCATCACAACTTTAAGAATACCACAGCTTGTTCAACCTGTCAACAATAAATCTTGGGTCTTCCTCCTCTTTTTCAGTTCTGCCCTATCCATGGGGCTTTTCGACTGTATGGGGCGGGGTCAAGGACTGCTCTCCTGTGTTCAGTTCATGAACAATGCCTTGATATACCCCCAGGTGTGCGCCTCGACCGGGGTCCCTGGGCGCAAAGGGTTGAAGTCTACGGTTCCGTAGATAGCACCCGGCGCATCATTACTATCGTAGATGCTCGCCTCTATCTCAGCCTGGTCAGCCGTACCCCACCAGTTGTCCTCGGCGTCGATCGTGACCAGCGGTGGACCGTAGCTCCTGAGCCGGATATTGTACGCGGGATTATCGTATAGGTTGCAGTCGTGGATCACGGGTGAGCTTGCTCTCGTTTTGCAGAAGATTCCCGAGGAGGAGCAGTCGGTCACCCACGAGCTCTGGATGATCGGTGACGCCCTCAGACACCAGATGCCGGTCTGGCAGTGCCTCACTGCACAGTGAGTGATCGGACTGTCCGAGTCGCTGAGCTTGATGCCGGTCGTCGCGTGCATTACCACGCAGTAGTCAAACGATGTCCCCGGCGAGTCGAAGATCCCGATCTCCCTCCACTGGCCCTCGCCCGGAAGTCCGGAGGCCGCCCTGAACACGACGCTGTCCCAGATCGCGCCTTCAACAACGATAGCCCCTCCGGTCGTGGGATCGGTCCACAGGTACCAGTTATCGTCGAACAGAACCTCGACACCACTCTCAATCGTCAGTGTCGCGCCCGACTTGACCGTGACATTGCCGGTGACAAGCCAGGGATTCTGAGCGCTCGTCCAAGAGGTGTCCTTGGTGATTCCACCGGACACCTCGTCGGCGGACGCAGGACCAGGCAGGACAAGGAGAGGGACCGAGCACAGCAACACCGTACACATCAACACTGCACACAGCCACACGACGCGCCTGCACGCGCACCGGCCGCAGAAACGCACATCGTCGCACGCACGCAATCGTCGGACTCCCGCCAGCTCACTCATTCCTCATCACCTCCCTTTCCCACCCCACCAAGGTGCTCATACCCTGTGCGCTCAAGCGGCTCCCGGGAGCCGTCTGATCCAACGATGCTGCACCCCTCTTTGGCGTCAACCACGTCCCCTATGTACGTGGCCGTCGTCCCCGTCACAGCCGCCATGTGCTCTACCGTTCGCGACATCTCCGAGCGTGGTATCGTGACGACGAGTTCGAACTCCTCGCCGCTTCCCATCGCCAGATCGAGCGCGCTGCAACCGATCTTCTCAGCGACTGTGATCGCGGACTCGTCAATCGGAATACGGCTCGCCTCTATTCTCACTCCCACTCCGCTCTCATCCGCGAGGTGCCAGAGCTCCGATCCCAGCCCGTCGCTTATGTCAATCATCGCATGAGGCGTGGCAACATCGAGAAACGCCTGGGCCTCGGCAACCCGAGGAATGGGTCTCAGGTGCCGCCTCACGGTCTTGAGCACCGCGTCCTCCTGTGGAAGACCCTCGGTAAGAGCCCGAAGCCCCGCCTCAGCCCCTCCGATCCGACCTGTGATCATGATCGCATCACCCACGACGGCACCGGAGCGGGTGACAACCCTGTCTCTGCGTGCCGCCCCCATGAGCGTGATCGAGATAACGAGATCGCGAGGGGAGCTCACGATGTCGCCACCGACGATGTCAAAGGAGAAACGGCGGCAGGCATCCAGGAGCCCGTCGTAGATGGCGGAGATGTCGTTCTCGGTGATGTGCGCGGGGATGCAGAGAGAGACAACGGCCCTGGTTGGGAACCCACCCATTGCGGCGATGTCACTGATGTTCGCAATCATGCACTTCGTGCCGATCTCGCGGAACGTCGCGAAGTCCCGGCGGAAATGGACACCCTCCACGAACGCGTCGCACGTGATGAGGCCGAGCCCCGGCACCGGTTCGAAGACGGCCGCATCGTCGCCTATCCCGACGAGGGTCGTTCTCCCAGGCGTACCCACGCTCTCACGTATTCGCTTGATCAGCTCACGTTCTCCAGCGCTCATCGTGTACCTCTTCGTGCCGGTGTCTACCGCCTCATTAGGAGTGGCACATTCATAACCCGTCGCGTGCTCAGCCATCCGCCAGACAGAGCAGCGCGGAGTGAGCCATCACCGCGGCGCCTATCCAGAGAGCGTCCTCGTCGATGTCAAACTTGGGGTGGTGCCACGGGTAGGTGAAGCCGCGCTTCTTGTTTCCTGTACCGAGGCGGAGCATCATCCCGGGAACGCGCTCGACAAAATAGGCGAAGTCCTCGCCTCCCATGGAAGGCTCCATGACTTCAACGACGCTGCGCTTCCCGAAGAGCTCGCGCGTCGCCCTTCTCACTATCGCGGTGATCTTCGGATCGCACGTCAGAACAGGATAACCATCCCGGAAGTCGAACTCGTACCGACCGCCAAAGGCCCGCGTCACGTGATCGACGGTCTTCTCTATCATGCGTACACCGTCTCTCCTGTCTTTTGGGTCGAGCGTACGCAGCGTTCCCTCGATGTCGACGCGATCGGCAATGACGTTCTGTCTGTACCCGCCATGAATGGTGCCCAGAGTGAGAACGATCGGATGTGTCGGGTTCACCCGTCTGCTCACGATCGTCTGAAGCGCCGTTATCACCTGCGCCTGGAGCGTGATGGCGTCGACTCCCAAATGTGGTTTCGCGCCGTGTGATGCTTCACCGAGGATGGACAGCGAGAAGTCGTCGGCGGCCGCCATCATGTGCCCGTCCCGCACTCCGATCTTCCCGACGGGGATCGTTGAGTCGACGTGCACGCCAATGATGTAGTCGACCTTTGGCTTCTCAAGGACCCCTGCCTCGATCATCGGGAGCGCCCCTCCGGGCGGAGCCTCCTCGGAAGGCTGGAAGAAGAACTTCACGTTGCCCGCGATATC
>DAOVNE010000031.1 GCA_030630395.1 Candidatus Eiseniibacteriota bacterium | reverse complement strand
CTGCTTCGACCAGAGGCCCAAGCATCTCCCAGTCACATCCGTCCACGCCGATCACAAGGATGCGCGGCATCTCGGCGTGCGCCTCACTTGAGGGACGCGAGAAGCTCGGACGCGCGCGCGACCTGAGCCCCGGCCCTATCACCAGCATGAGAAGAGCGATGACAAGAGGGGCAAACCCCAGAGTGCGTATCCCTCTGGTCGTCAATGTGTTTCTCAGAAGTGTCAGAAGGCGAATGACGAGGAATGCCACCACCAAGCCGACCACGAGCCCTCCAATGAGCACAAGAAGGGCCCCGATCATGTTGAGTTGAAAGGTCGAGAGGGTGCCCGCGCGAACGAAGGTCTCCGAACCCTTCACCGGCAGGAAGGTGAACGTTGCGAGGACCCAGGCGGTCACGGTCGTCATGACGAAGACGAGGCGCCCCTCGGCACGTGAGATGTCATGCTTCCTCGACAGGCCGAACAGCATCGGCAGAACGGCGAGCAGCCCCAGGAGGATGTAGGAGAGCAGGCAGACGGCAGTGACGGGGACTATCTGCTCTGGGGCGAGAGCGATAGTGAAGCCACTCGTTCGCACCCCGAAGACTCCGAGGTACGCGCCGATGACGACGGCGAAACCCAGTGCGAAGAGAGGAAGGCGGAGCAGAATCGGTCTCACTCCCGTTTCCGTCTGCTTCTTGTGTCTCATCTTGCTAACCCTCGGATTCCAGCGCCTCGGCCAATGCCGCGAAGACTTCGTCAACACCTATGGCGTCCATGCAGGAGGGAGTGATGTCGCACGATCTGCGATAGCAGGGCGCACAGTCTATCGTAGTTGTTACCTTGCGGCCTTGGCCAAAGAGATCAATCTCCTGATGAACGGTTGGTCCGAAGAGCGCCACAACTGGAACTCGCAATGCCACAGCGATGTGAAGGGCCATCGTGTCACCCGTAACGAGAGCGTCGAGCAAGCCCACGATTGCCGCGAAGTCCATGAGCGCGTGGTGTCCACCAGCGCTAGCTGCTCCCTGCGACAGGGCGATGACCTCTGCCACCGTGTCCTTCTCTTGAGCGCCCCCGAGAATCAGAGCCGTGCCTCCCAGATCACGAGTGATCCGACCGGCAAGAGCAGCGTAACCGGATGGCGTCCATGCCTTGTTCGCAAAGACCCGACCTGCACCCACATTGAGACCGACGAGAGGTGCATGAGCGCCGAGTTCACGAACGAATCTGTCCGCATACTCGATGGATTCATCCGGGAGCGCAAGCGTGTACGGCTCACCCGCGAAATCCACCTCGGCGATCTCGCAGAAGATCTCAGGGTAGCTCCTCGTGTTCTCGTTGAACTTCCTGTCGTTCGATAGTCCAAGGTCGAGATCGTACCTGGCTCCCGCGCTCACCGGTTCGGTCGTGCCCCATTTTGAGAGGCCGAAACCCAGCTTACGGTCGGCATCGATCAGATTCATGAGGGCGCACGCACGCGGCTCCTTGTCGAGGCAGATGGCCACATCGAAGCTCTGAGCCAGGAGAGTCAGGCTGGCCTCGAATCCAAGAGCGACCGCAAGATCTATGTACGGATTCAGTGTAATGAGTGGGAGCGCATTCTCGTCAGTCACCCAGGTGATGTGTGAATCGGGGTATTTCCTCTTGAGCGGCTCCAGAATCGACGTGGTGCGTAAAACGTCTCCAGCCGCGGCGAGTTTGATAATAAGGAGTCGTGTCCCCATTGGCTGATAGTGGGTACACGCATCGCACGCCCCGCCGAAGCGACACGGTCGGTCGCCCAGGTAGAGCTTGCAGTCGAATCGCACCGTCTCTGCCATCAGATTCCTCCGATCACTGCGACTACTCAATGTAGCCGAGCGACCTCAGTTTCTCCCGGATGCCCTCATCCATCGGTGACTCGATCGGGAACTCACTGCCGCCCGCCTCCCCCGTCTCATACGTGGGAATCCACTGAACGGGGTGCCCGCTCAGGAATGTCTCCTCGAAGCAGTCGGTCAGGGGACGTCCGTCCATGTCCTGAGCTGCCGGCAGTCCAAGATACGCCAACATGGTCGGCGTCACATCGACCACCGATGCGTCATTCTCCATGCGGTGTCCGGCCTTCACTCCCGGACCGGCAAAGACAATGACTCCGTCGACACCATGATCCCAGGGGACGTCCTTGCCCCCCTCCTCCGTGCGGATTCTCTCTCCGCGTTCCCAGCGAGACTTGAGCTCTTGTTTCGTCTCGAAGCCATGGTCGGAGACCAGGAGAATGGCCGTCCTGTCATCCACCGTCTCCAGATAGCGTCCTATTGTTCTGTCGATGAAAGAGTAGTAGTTCTTCACGACGCTTCCGTACATACGGGCGTCATCCGGTCTGACCGTGAAGCCCTCCTCCTCCTGGTAGCCCCAGTAGTAGTGGGAGACAACGTCCGTTCCCTGCAGATACACGGCGAATACTTGAGGTTGCTCCTTCACCAGGAAGTGGAGCCCCGCATCAGCGAAGGTCTTGTCCTTCGCATAGACCCAGCGTGCGTGAAACTGCTTGGCCGGATCGGTGAAACGGGAATCCGCGAAGAACTGGTCGAGTTCCCGTACCGTGACATCCTCTTCAGTCACGATGAAGCGCTCGAACTCCTCATAGAGCGACTCGGGCCACGTCCGCCCCGCGAAATCATCCGTGATCAGTCGTCCGCGGGCGTCGCGGGCCGCGCCGAACGGGATGCCGTGCAGGCTCCAGTTGACGGGCCACGCTCTCTGGGCGATCATGAATCCCTCGACCTCATCGACCGGCCAACTCGGCCACCACCCGACGATGCCGACCGAGATGCTCCTCTCGGAGAGGATGTTCCAGAACGCCTTGACCCGGCGCATGTTGTTCGTCACCGGGACTTCCTTCGTCCCCCCAGGCAGCTCGGCCACGAATCGCGTGATGCCGTGTCGCTCCGGGACGACGCCCGTCGCGATGCTCGTCCACATCTGAGGAGACTGAATCGGCACGCCGCTCTTCAGAACGCCGTAGGACCCTCGACGGAGCAGTCCCGCGATGTTGGGGAGCTCACCCGCCTCGAGCATCGGCGTGAGTGTATTCCAGTTGGCCGCGTCGATCCCGAAGATGATGAGCCTTGTCGCAGGCTCGCTCGTATCTTCCTGTGGACTCGAACACCCCACGAGGATGCAGACCGAGAGAACCGCGCCAACGAGGAGAATGGCGCCAGTAGAAAGGGTCCGTCTAGTCATATCTGTTTGTCCTCCCCTTCCTCCTCGCAACATCGAGCGTACCGGCCACGACGGCTGAGACGCTGTCCCATCTCCGCGTCAGGAGCCCCTTCACGGCGAAGCCGACCGTGCGCGCCGCCGTCAGTGGGATGATGCCGAGCCAGTGATACGGACGCGCATAGCGTCTGAAGAACACAAACGTGCTCATGATGCGATGATATATCTTATACGGTGTCAGCCCGCCACCCGAACTCGTGGAGACCTTGTGCCACAGATGAGCGGACGGCACCACGAGACAGGTGAGGCCAAGATCCCTGGCCCTCAAGCACCAGTCCGTGTCCTCGTTGTACATGTGGTAACTCTCATCAAGATAGCCCACAGACCCGAGCGTCGCCACCGGTACCAGAAGTGCGCATCCCGTGAGGTAGTCGACCTCCACGACATCCTCGTACTGTCCCGTGTCGCGCTCTCTCAGTCCAAGGTGCCGGATTCTCCCGGTCCAGAAGGAGACACTGCCCCCCATCGACCAGATGACGTCCGAAGGATCGTGATAGTAGATCTTCGGACCAAGCAAGGCGGCATCCCGATGACTCTCGGCGACACGAACGAGTTCTGATACGGCATCCGGGGCTATCTCAACGTCGTTGTTGAGAAGAAGGACATACTCCGCTCCGCTCTCAAGAGCCTTCCGCAACCCGACATTGGCGCCGCCCGCATACCTGAGATTGTCACCGGTCTCAACGAGGTGAATCCCGTCGAAGGACCGTTTGATGAAGTCGGGGGATCCGTCAGTCGATGCATTGTCCACGACGAGCGTTGTGAGGTTCTCGTATGTGGACTTCTCCAGGGACCGGAGGCAGTCACCGATGACATCCATGCCGTTCCAGTTGATGATGACCGCGTAGACGGACGGTATGCTCACACTGTCTGCCTTCCGCCTTGAGGGCGTTACGTGCTCTCCATCTCGATGAAATCCCGGACGGCCCGTCTCATGAGGTCTCCCGCGCGGTCTCGTCGTGCCTCGTCCTCCACGTTGGAGCGCATGGTCTCCGCCTCTCCGCCTGTGAAGAAACGCACTATGGCCTGTGCGAGCGCCTCAGGGTCGCGTGGATTAACAATATAGCCCGTCTTCCCGTCCGCCACCACCTCCGGGAGTCCTCCCACGTTCGTGCTGACAACGGGCAGTCCAAATGCGAAGGCGATCTGGGTGATTCCGCTCTGAGTCGCTGACACATACGGCAGTACAGCGAGGTCGGCAGCGCCGAAATATCTGCCCACGTCCCCGTCAGGGACATGCTCCGCAACGACGGTCACGCGCTCCCTGATCCCCAGGCTGTCTATCAGCCTCTCATAGCGATCTCTGTCATCGTAGAACTCCCCGACGATCAGAAGCTCAACGTCCACCAGCTTGAACACCGCCGGCATCGCCTCGAGCAAGTACTTGAGTCCCTTGTACTCCCGGACGTAGCCGAAGAAGAGCACAACCGGTCGTTCGATATGAAGCTCTTCCTTCAGGGACGCTCTTTCCCCCCAGCCACTCTCCGTATGCTCGTCACGATAGCAGTCGTATATGGGCAGAGCAGCCTGTCTAACGGGGACACCGGGAAAGAGGGACTGGATACGGCTCGCCACAACGCCTGAGAGAACGAGGAAGTAGTCGGCGCTTGAGAGCGCGAAGCGGGTGAGGAATCTGTCCACGAATCGGTTCTCGTGAGACACCACATTCTCGGCTACGAAGACGATCCCTGCACCGGTCCATCTCTTCACAAGACGTGCGATCACACCCAGGGCAGGTCCAAAGAACGGGTTCCACCACGTGAAGATGACCAGAGCAGGTCTTCTCACAGGCACCGCCATCCAGCGAGCCGCCCGCACCCAGCTCGCGGGACTGATCGAGTCGACAAGCTGTCTGGATGCCGTCGTCTTCACCGGGTTTCGACTCAGGTTCATCTGCGTCTTCCCCGGGAAGAGAAGAGACGGGTAGAGGCGGCTGTAGGATACGACGTAGACATCGTGATCCGAACTCAGACTGTCCACAAGATGGGCCACGAAGAGCGCATTGCCACCCCTCAAGGGGTAGGCGGGCCCGACTATGGCCACGCGCGATCCGGCTCCTTCATAGAGTGGTGTGGTCTTGTCGCTCACTTGATGATCCTTGAAGAGGATTCCGCGACGATGGCGGCGCAGATAGGCGGCACCCCGGATACTCCGCTAGCCTGCGGCATCCCCGCTGCGCGCAAGATGCTCTCTCAGCCCGTGGCATCCCCGCGGCGCACCAGTCGTGCGCGGATCGGGTAGTCGATGCTGTCGCTTCGCAGATTCGCCAGCATCTCGCCCAGAAGTCCGAACGAGACCATCTGCACTCCGACGACGATCAGGAGGATTGCAAGGGTCAGGAGCGGTCTCCTGCCTATCGCCCCTCCCATGATCTTGACGATCGTCAGATAGATGCCTATCCCGAACCCGCCCGCGAAGAGAACCGATCCGAGCATTCCGAACAGGTGCAGGGGTCTCGTCACGTAGCGTCTGAGAAAGAGAACCGTCACGAGATCGAAGAAGCCTCGAAGGAAGCGCTCCGCCCCGAATTTGGTCTGGCCGTAGCGTCGAGCGTGATGGCGCACGGGAACCTCAGTCACCGAGAAGCCCGCGAAGTGCGCGAGAACAGGCGTGTAGCGGTGAAGTTCGCCGTAGACCTTGATCGTCTTCACGACCTCCTGTCTGTACGCCTTGAGACCGCAGTTCATGTCGTGAAGGTGGACACCTGACACCGCACCCGTCGCCCAGTTGAAGAGCTTGGACGGGAGCCGCTTCGAAAGAGGGTCCTTCCTCTCCTTCTTCCAGCCTGAGACGAGATCGAATCCACCGTCGAGGCGCTCGAGCATCTTTGGTATCTCGGCCGGATCATCCTGCAGGTCGGCGTCCATTGTGACCACGACCTTCCCCGACGCCTCCTCGAATCCGACCGCCATGGCGGCTGACTTGCCGAGATTGCGCCCGAACCCTATTACGCTGACGTTGTCGTATTGACCGTGGAGCTCCTTCAGAATGTCCATGGAGGAGTCGGTGCTCCCATCGTTCACGAAGAGGATCTCCCAGCTCAAGTCCAGAGGCGACATGCCCGCCTGCACGGCCTTGTAGAGCTCACGGAGGCTCTCTTCTTCGTTGTAGAGCGGTACCAGAATCGTGACATCCATCTCATTTATCTCCCATACCAGGAAGGGATCTCAGCCACTCGAATTCGCGGGCCAACCCCTCCTCGAGCCCGACCGAGGGGGCGAATCCCAGCTCGGATCGTGCCTTGCTGCCGTCTGCAAGCGTGTCTCTCACGTCGCCCTTCTGTGAATCTCCGTGCTGACGCTCGATCCTTATCCCCATCACCCGCTCCAGCGTATCGATGGCCTCGTTCAGGGACACACGGCTTCCCCCACCCAGATTGTAGACCTCTCCGGGGGATCCCTGTGCCAGCGCGCTGACTACGCCGTCGACGATATCGTCTATGAACGTGAAATCGCGTGTCTGCCCTCCGTCTCCGAATACCTCGATGGGGCGGTCCGAAAGGGCGGCCGAGATGAACTTGTTGAAGGCCATATCCGGTCGTTGTCTGGGACCATACACCGTGAAGAACCTGAGCGACACGGTGGGCAGGCGATAGTTCCTGTGGTAGAGCACGGCCAGGTGCTCTCCTGCGAGCTTCGTTACACCGTACGGCGAGACCGGGCACGTCGCCCCGCGTTCGCGCATCGGGAGATCGTCGGTGTCACCGTAGACCGATGATGAGGAGGCGTAGACGAAGCGAGTTAGAGGTCTTCCCTTGCAGGCCTCCAGAAGGCGCTGCGTGGCGATGATGTTGCAGTCCGTGTAGGTCTCGAAGCTCCTGCCCCAGCTCGCTCTTACGCCCGCCTGCGCCGCAAGATGGCAGACCGCATCGACATCCTTCAGAACGGAATCGAGATCGCAGGATGAGAGATCGAGTTCATCCAGCACGAAACGGTCGCTCTCAAGGAGCCCGGACAGATTCGCCTCTTTCAGAGATCTGGAGTAGTAGTTCGTGAAGCAGTCGACCCCGCGAACCGAATCCCCGCGCGCTATCAGACGCTCGGCGACGTGCGATCCAATGAAACCGGCCACGCCGGTCACGAGATAGTTTGCCATTCTCCCTCTACCCTCCCTCCAGGCTGTCCCCGATCCGTCGGAAGCTCTCAGTCACCCTGATGCTCATCGTCGCAAACGATGCGAGACCGACGCCCGTGACAAGAAGACCCGTGAGAACATGCGCCACCAGCATGAGGGCCGTGACCTCGGCGCGCCCCATCCCGAGGCCGCCGGCGAATATGAGCCCCATGATAGCCTCGTTGTAGCCTATCTGTGCCGGCGGTGTCGGAAAGATGTACGAGAGCGATATGAGAGTATACCCGAAGAGGACGGTCGGGAAAGCGACATCGATGGAGAAGGCGCGAAACATCAGGAAGAAATAGAGCGCATCCAGCATGACTGCGCCGCCGGTGAGAGCCAGAAGCGACCAGAGAGAGCGCGCGTTCGCTCTGGCCACGCTCAGTCCGTCGACGAAAAGGCTGATCCATAGGGACAGACGATCGTGGAGTCGTTTTGGAAGCCATGAGAACATGCGTGTGACTATCCGAGCTGTCCTCTCGCCGTTTCTCACGGCCAGAGTCAGGAGCCCCACGGCTACCACAAAGACCGTCACCACCGCCACTATGAGCGACGTCAACGATCCCGACAGGCGGACCGACAGAACAGGCACCATAACTACTACAAGCAGGATGGAGAAGAGCTCGAGGAGCTTGTCGAGAAAGACCGTGGGGAGGCTCGCGGCTATGGGTAGCCCCTTGAGTCGCTTCAGAAAGAAGGACTTCGCAACCTCACCAGCGCGTATCGGAATGAGGTAGTTCAGGAAGTAGCCGGCCATCAGCATCGCGAACGACTCGGATACGGTGATAGGCTGGATAGGCTTGAGGATCAGCCGCCATCTGAGACTCCTGACGAAGTAGGCGCTCAGATAGACAAGGAGTGCGACCACGATGATCGGTGGACTCGCCTGACCCATGACGGTGCGCACGCGACCAAGATCAACGCCTCGGAGGGCGAGAAACAGAAGCAGCGCCCCGACAAGGAGCGCCAGCGCTATCTTGGCACGGTTACTCAAGACTCGTCCTTTCTGAGAGCGATGATCCCGCGGTGATGCGCGAACAGGATCCTGAGCGGGAAGAAGCGGGCGCGCTCAATGGCGAAGTGCTTCCCTATCTCGCGCAAGAGCTCCGCTCGCTTGTCCGGATCGAAATAGGGCAGGCTGTCGGACCTCCACGTGTAGTGCTCCAGGCGCTTCGACGCGCTGACGAAGCGCTTCAGGAATGGAAGGAAGGTCGCTGCCACCTCCTCGATGGGCGAGTCTATGTCCGGCCACCAGGGGGTATCCACGACGGTCCTCTCGATCACCCGGAAGCCCTGTCTGTCGAGATGACCCGCTATCATCTTCGTGTTCATTGCGGCTATCTCACCGTGACTCCACGGCTCCCGCGCCACAACATGGTGCAATCGATGGATACCGAATCCGTAGTTCCACGTGTTCGAGACATACAGCATCACGAAACGCTTGCTCGCGCCGCACATCTCCTCAATGAGCCGCCCGGGATCCGAGACTTGCGGTACGGCGTTGAAATTCCATACGAGGTCGAACGACCTCGGTGCTACCCCGAGCGTTCCGTCCTGGGCGTGGCGTATCTTCACACGGTCGGTGAGATTCAGGTTGGCCCAGATGTTCTCCGCGAGGGCCACCTCGTCCGGATCTCCGAGCAGGAGCTCGACTGAGGCTCCGGCCTGGGCAAGTGGGATGCTGTT
>DAOVNE010000265.1 GCA_030630395.1 Candidatus Eiseniibacteriota bacterium | reverse complement strand
GACGGGCCTGGCCCCGACCTCGCCGCCGTTGTCTACGGGGCGGGTGGATACGTCAATGCAATGACGGGCTGCAACTACACGACTTTTCACCAGCTCGTGCCGTCGGGCCAGTGGCGTGAGGTCGTCGCGGCACAGGCTGCCGCGATCGCCTCGCCTCTCTTCCGGCCGGAAGACGTAGGCGTTGAGAGCGCCGTCATCAAGGAGGAGGCGCGGAGCTCGGAGAGTCGTCCAGACAGCTTCGTCTGGCGGCGTCTGATGGAGACGGCATTCAGGGAGCATCCATGCGGCCGGCCGATCGTGGGTACCGAGGCGAGCATCGACGCAATAACGCCTGCCTCACTCGGTGGCCACATGCGGGCACACTACCGGGGCTCGAACCTGACACAGGTCGTCGTCGGGGAGGTAAGTACAGCGGACGTCGTGGCGTTTGCTCACGATCAGCTTGGCAAGCTGCAGGCGGGGGAACGTCCCGAGGCCGCGCTCGTCAGTGAGCCTGAGCAGAGTCAAGCGCGAGCGGTCGCACTGACCGGATCGATAGTGCAACCCTACCTCTCAGTTGCGTTTCGCATCCCACACGCGCTTCACGAGGATATGCCGGTACTCGATGCGCTTGCAGGTGTTCTTGGGCAGGGAAGCAGTTCCAGGCTCTCGCAAACGCTGCAATTCTCCCTCGGACTCGTGAGTGACATAGGCGTCTCGATCGCGGCGTTCCGGGATGCGGGGCTTCTGGTTGTCGGCTCTGCTCTGGCGACCGACGACATCGATTCGGTGATCGCATCGATCTTTCGGGAGATTGAGAGATTGCGCCGTGAGAGGGTGGCCGCCGATGAGATGGAGAAGGGCCTGAGGAGGCTCGAGGCGGGGTACGTCCTCGAGCATGAGACGGCGGAGTCGATCGGCGGGACGCTTGGTTTCTTTGAGACACTCGGAGACTACCGGAGAGCCGATGAGTACATCGATTCCCTGGGCGCCGTGACGCCCGACGACATTCGGCGGGTGGCCGAGACGTACCTGACGGGGGAGAGGCTCAGCCTGGTTAAGTACGCTCCCGCAGGAAGCGGTGCGGCTCATGGTGACGAATCGGAGAAGGTGGCGCATCTATTCGAAGAGGCGATGTCGCCTCGTAGACCGCCAAGCAAGGACAAGAGCGCGGGAAGACATCTTCGCGAGGAGCCTGATCGATGGACGAGCCATGGCTTCAAGCGGCCCATGATAGTTGCCGAGAGGGCACAGAGTAGAAGTACCAGGGAGACGCTGCCGTCCGGTGCGACACTCATAACGTGTGAGTCGAACGGTCTTCCGCTCGCATCGATCGCTCTTGCGTTCAGAGGAGGGCACGTAGCTGAACCTGCGGACAAGGCGGGCATCACCTACATCACGCAACGGCTTCTTGAGAGAGGAACAGACGAGCGAACAGGCAGCGGGCTGGCCGAGGCCAGCGAGGGCCTCGGGACCGGTCTGGCCATTGCGGTTGACCGAGACGGGTTCGGGGTCGGCTCGACGGTGCTTTCCAGATTCTATGGCGACGCGTTCGACATCCTGTCAGAGGTCCTGACAAGACCCGCCTTCGATAGTGAACAGCTCGATCTCGTGCGGGGAGAGGTCGAGAGCGAGATCGGCGCGATCGAGGATGATCCACGCAGGCGCGCGGCCCTTCTGCTTCTGCCCATGATCTTCAGCGGCCACCCGTACGGGCGCGCTCTCAGGGGAACGCGTGAGAGCATCTCCGGAATCAGCATCTCAGACGTGCGGGACTGGCACGCCTTGAACTACTCCGCCTCTAACCTGGTCGCCTGCGTGAGCGGGCGCGTCACACAGGAAGCGGCGCGCGATGCCATCGAGAGGCTTGCCGAGAGCCTTCCGGGCGGAGGGGACTCGCCCAGGACAGAGGGAGCGGACTGCCTGGCCACCGACCGGTGCGAGATGGCGTCGGCGGGCTCGCGTCAATCGAACATAGCGCTCGGTCTCAAGGGGGCTCCTGCTGGATCCGAGGATGGACTGGTCCTGCGTTTCCTGGCACGGGCGCTCGGGATGATGGGGGGGCGGCTCTGGGTCGCTCTCAGGGAGAACCCGCCTCACGCGTACTCCGTGTACGCCAGTCATCTCTCCTTCGCCGCTGGTGGATCGTTCGCGACATTCGTCACGGCGCAACCCGGGACGGAACGCGAGGCCGTAGAATCACTGACGGCCGTGTTCAAGCGAGTGAGAGAGAGCGGACTCGAAGCGGATGAGCTTGCGCGAGCACAGCGGCACGTGGCAGGGATGCTCGAGATCACTATGGAACGTGAGTCGACGCGGGCGGCCAGGTATGCCATGGCAGAGCTTCTGGGTATCGGTTACGAAGGCGTTGAAAAGGCGCCGGAGCTTGTTCGCGGCATCACCAACGCGGATGTCGTGCGCGTTGCGAGACGCTATCTGGATCCCGGGCTCGGTCTCTCCGTCGTGACGCTAAGGGGAAAAACCGGCGCCTAGCTACTCTCCAACCGGCTTCGACTCCTCGGCCGGGGCGTACATTCTCCACATCTCCATCAGACTGTTGAGCTTGTCTGCCTTGCCCAGGGTCTGGTAGATCGTGAGTAGCGGTGGATAGAGGTCGTAGCGCTGAGGATCCATGTTGAGCACGTACTCGTATGCCTCCATGGCTATCTCATAGTGCGGAGCTGCCTCTTCGGTCGAGCCCTTTCGCTGGAGCCCCTCGGCGAGCATCAGGTGGACGCCTCCGTAGCGTACCCATGCCTCCGGGAGGGTGGGTTGAGAGGCGATGAGCCTCTCGGCGAACGGCAGAGCCTCTTCCGGCTGAAGGAGCCTGGCCGCGTAGATGGCAACGAGCCCATTCAGGGCAGGGCCGTAGTCAGGGGCGAACTTGAGCGCCGTCGAGTAGAGCATGATAGCTTCATCTGTTCTGTCCGGGTCCTGCATCGCTCCGAAGCCCAGCCTTGAGAATCCTGCCGCGTAGTTCGTGATGAGTCGCGCCGTTGACGCAGACTTCTTCACCGTGTCTACTGTGCTCCAGTCGTCATCGACGTCCACGATGCTGTCGTAGCGGTAGTTCTCGAAGATGTTCTCCCAGGTCCTCTCGGTGTTGACCATGTGGCGACCCGTCTTCGTCGTCAGTTTGAAGACCATGCCCTCGAGCTCGAGGTTGTCGTAGTAACCCATGAAATCATCGACGGTCACAGCGAAGTAGACGGGACGTTTGAACGCGTTGGTCGCTATGATGTCGTGAATGGAGAGGTCGCGAAGCGTAACGAGACTCAGTTCCTGCGTCTGGG
>DAOVNE010000307.1 GCA_030630395.1 Candidatus Eiseniibacteriota bacterium | reverse complement strand
GAACCCCGATCTCGAGCCGGAGCGCGTACTGACGGGGGAGGCGGGCGTTTCCGCCGCCAAAGGCCCGCTCGAGGTGTCCTTCACTCTCTACGTGTCGCGGGCCAAGGACCTCATTATATGGGCGGGCGATGACAGTTTCGTGTGGCGCCCCGGGAACATCGGGGAAGCGAATATCGGTGGCGCCGAGTGGGATGTCGAGCTTGGATTTGGGCCCCTCGATTTGAGCTACGGTCTCGATCTGGCGAGCGCGGTGGACATGAAGACCGGGAAGAGCATTCCGTACCGGCCGAGGGCGCTCCAGTGGTATGGTGCCCGGCTCGCACTGCCGTTCGGCTCTCTGGGGATCGGCGTGAGGCAGTCCGGAAAGGTCTTCACGGATACAGGGAACCTGGCGACGCTCGATGGCTACGCCGTGACAGATGCAACGCTACGTGTGAGGACGCCCATCATTGGGATGGGTGTTCTCTTCGAGGTCACGAATCTGGCCGATGAACAGTACGCGACACGAGATGGGTACGGGCTTCCAGGCCGCGAGTGGCGTGTCGGGCTGGAGTTCGCCTCCACGGATTGAATCGATAGAGTGGTCTCTAACTGAAGGAGGGATTGGATGGATGCGAGAAGGAACCGCTCGACGGTTGCGGTGATTGTCGCACTGGCGCTCGCGGCGCTCCTGACGGCAGGCTGTGGTGGGACGAAGGTCGAGAACGTCGATCCGACGACCGAAGGATACGTGAGCGGCCGTTGGAACGACTCCGACGCGCAGGCCACGGCCGAGGTACTGATCCCGGACTGTCTGGAGAAGCCATGGCTTCCCGAGTTTCGCGGGGCGCACGACCAAGCGCGGCCGAGGATCGTGATCGGCGACATCGAGAACAACACAAGTGAGCACATCAGCAAGGATGTGTTCATGAACGAACTCCAGCGTGTTCTGATCAATTCAGGTCTTGTGCGCTTCGTGGCGGACGAGAGCATCCGCGCCGACCTCATGAGCGAGGTCGACTGGCAGTCGGGCATGGCCAAGGGCGGAGGCGTTTCCGATGATGTGGCCGGCGGTGTGTCCGGCGCCGACTTCATGATGCTCGGGACGATCAGCTCAATAGTCGATCAGGCCGCCAGTGACGCAATCGTCTTCTACCAGGTGGATCTCTCGCTCATCGATCTCAGGACCTGGGAGAAGGTCTGGATCGGAAGCGCCAAGCGGAAGCACCTTGTGTCCGGTGCAAAGACCAGATTCTAGAATCGGCTGAGCACGAGGAGTTGATCTCTTGCTGAAACGTCTCGTCGCAGTGTGCGTGTGCGCCGGGCTCCTGTCCGGCTGCACACCTGCTGCCCTTGTCATCTGCGAGCCTCTCGAGGAGGTCTACGCGGGCGATCTCACGGCCGCCGTCCTAGCCATCGACAAGACCGCGATCGCGGACACTGAGAATGACCGTTTCCTGTACCGCGCCCAGCGTGGCCACCTGCTCCACCTGGCGGGGGAGTTCGAAAAGAGCAACCACGAGTTCGAGCTGGCGGTCGCCGTGGCCGAGGAACTCGAGCCCTTGAGCATCACGGGGACCATCACCGACTACACCTTCAATGAGACGGTGAAGGCGTACCCCGGGGAAGACTTCGAACGCGCCTACCTCCACTACTACATGACCCTGAACTACCTCATGCTGGACGATCTCGAGGGCGCGCTCATCGAGTGTCGCCGTCTCGACGAGGTTTTCCGCAAGCTCGATGCTCGCTACGAAGAGGGCACCGATCGATATCAGGATGACGGGTTCATCCGGTATCTCTCGGGGCTCATCTACGAGGCGCTTGGGAAGCAGGAAGACGCCTTCATCGACTATCTGTTGGCTGCGCGTGCCTACGAGGGCGAGTCCGGACTTGGGGCATCGATGGGAGTACCTCAGGGGCTCGTGGAATCGCTTGTGTGGCTCGGTCGCCGGCTCGGCCGCGAGGATGATACCGGTGCGCTCGTTGATACCGTCGGAGTGCAGAGACCAGTGCCTGCGGGAATGGGCGAGATCGTTGTCGTCATCGATTCCGGCTGGGCGCCGTACAAGCTCGAGGAGTCGATCGAATTCCCCATATACAGCGCTCTCGTTCCGGACGACTTCCGTGGCAGCTCGTATCTCGCCGCCTACGTCAAGATCGCCTATCCGGTCTTTGAGAGCGTGCCGTGGACGCCGGATGGGTTCAGGGTGGGGGCGACGAGGATCGGCGCTCGGGATGGTGAGGAGGATGACGCGGGTGGACGGTCTTCTTCAAGAAGGGGCGGCCTGGCGATGTCTTCACGTCGCGTGGAGCACGCGTGGGCCGAGCGCGCGCAGGACATCGATGCCCTCGCGCGGTGGACGCTCGAGCGCAGGATCGGCGCGATCAAGCTGCGGTCGACGCTCCGCGCTACGACCAAGCAGATAGCGCTCGCGAAGGCGAAACACGACCGTGAGGAGAAGCGGAAAGAAGACAAAGGCAAGGACGATGGCTTCGGAGCATCGCTTCTGAGGTGGATCGTGGAGGACGTCGTCACACGCGTGGTTGCCGAGACGGAGCAAGCGGATACGAGAAGCTGGATCACGCTCCCGGCTGGGATGTGGATCGCCAGGATTCCAGTCGAACCGGGAGAGTACGATGTGAAGGTTCAGATGATGGGATACACAACGGTTGTGAAGAAAGGTGTTTATGTGGAAGCTGGCAGAACCGTTTTTCTCAACTTTGAGCTGGATGAAACTGTCATAAAGATGAAGGATATTATTACCGTAAAGGCGAAGAGACCACTTATAGTT
>DAOVNE010000082.1 GCA_030630395.1 Candidatus Eiseniibacteriota bacterium | reverse complement strand
TTCCTCTCCTGGCATCTCCTCGAGCCGGCCCGACATCTCACGAAGGGCCTCGGCCCATCGTGAAGTAGAGTCCGCCATGAGGGCGACCGAGTAACCCATGTCGCGGAAGTACTCCGCGATCGTTATCCCCGTGTAGATGGACGCCTCGCGAGCCGCGACCGGCATGTTGGAGGTGTTCGCAACGAGCACCGTCCGCTTCATCAAGGGCTCGCCTGATCTCGGGTCCTTCAGCTCTGGGAACTCAAGGAGGACGTCGGTCATCTCGTTGCCGCGCTCACCGCAGCCGACGAAGACGACGATCTCCGCATCCGCCCACTTCGCAAGCTGATGCTGGATGACCGTCTTCCCGGCTCCGAACGGGCCCGGCACACATGCGGTCCCACCCTTGGCGATCGGGAAGAAAGCGTCGATGACACGCTGTCCAGTGACGAGCGGTTCAACCGGGTTCACCCTCTCCTTGTACGGGCGCGGGAGACGGACGGGCCAGCGCTGCATGAGCGTCAGATCGTGTGTCTCGCCGCCGTCGGCAAGAACGGCCACTGTGTCGGTGACCGTGACGCTCCCGCTTTCGATCTTCGTGATCTTTCCCTTGAGTCTCGGGGGCACCATGATCTTGTGATCGACCAGGCTCGTCTCCCGGACCGTCCCCAGGATGTCGCCACCCACAACCTCGTCCCCAACCTTCGCCGTCGCCACGAAGTCCCACTTCTTATCGCGGTCCAGACCCGGGACACTGATGCCGCGCGTGATGAGCGCTCCGGCTATCTCCTCGATCTTGTCCAGGGGCCGCTGGATGCCGTCGTAAATCGACTCGATGATACCCGGCCCAAGCTCAACAGAGAGAGGCTCGCCTGTCGAAACGACTGGCTCACCCGGCCCGAGTCCACCGGTATCCTCGTAGACCTGGATGGATGCGAGTTCGCCCTTGATCTCGATGATCTCGCCGATCAAGTTTTTCTCACTCACGAGCACGACGTCGAACATCCTGGCCTCACGCATGCCGTCGGCCACGACGAGCGGTCCCGACACCTTCCTGATGGTACCCTGAACCCTGGTTTCTGCCATTCTCCTTCTCCTGTCAGCTTGCGTCAGTACCAGCGTGTCTGTTCGCGCCGCTATCGAACGTCCGTCTCTGCCGGACTCTTAAGGAATCTAGTTGTCCTCGGATGCCGACAGGATGTCGGCGCCGACAGCTGCAGAAACTGCTCTGTGAATCTCGGCCGTAGCGATTCCGCGCGAGCCTCTCACGCTCGGGAGTACGGTGACTGTCGGGAGTGCCTGATCCCTGTACTCCGCGATCTGCTCAGAGCAGGCCTCGTAGACATCCTCGGTCACAAAGATGATCGCGTGGCCCTGTTTGACGGCAGCGGTGAAGGCGTCTCTCGCCTCCGCGGCCCCCGATGCCGGGAACCCCGTGATCCCGAAGGCCTTGAACCCCCAGATAGAGTCCCGGTCGCCGATGAACGCGATCTTAGACATGTATCATCCTTAGTCGTTCCTCAACATCGCTGCGTTCGACGCCGTCGAGCTTCGCGACGATCGCGGTTCTCACGAGCTTCATCTCGATTGTCCTGTGGAGGATGAAGGCGATGAGCGGCTCGATGCCGTACGCCGTCATCTTCGCTCTGTCGACGAATCGAATCAGAACGTTGTCGCACGCGAGCTCGAGCACGTAGCGCTTCTCGGGTGACGACTCTGCCAGTGCTTCGGTGAGAGCCCCGTATCTGCCGTACTCGATGCTTCTTGCGAAGGCGTCGATCGACTCCCCGAGCGCTGTGCGGAAATACGAGAGATCGAGCGACCCGCCTGGTATGAACGCACGGGCGAGATCACTCTGGTCACTGTTCATTGCCTTCATGCGTATGAAGGTCTTGATATTGATGAGGTCTACCTCTGTCCGGAAGTAGTCGGCAAGGAACTCGTTTGAGCTTGCTTCCGCTGTCCTCAGTGTGTGCTCCCAGAGCGACGAGTCGAGGGTGTGATCGACGATGGAGAGTTCTCCTTGATCACGGTATGCCTCCTCCGCGTCGCGCGCGGCGTCGGCCAGGAACCCGGGCAGCATCGTGTAGTCCTTGTCACGCACCGCAGCCTCAAGCGTGGCGGCCGGTATCGTTCCCGGCCCATCGACAATCCCTGTCTCACTGCTCTCGACCTTGAGAAGCGAGGCCTTCAGGAACGACTTCAGGTTGCTGTAGTCCCACCGGATGCGGAAGAGATCGATCAGCTCCGGATCCGGTGCTATCGCCGCGATTGTGGTCAGCATCTCGGACAGGGCCTTTTCAAGCCCCGCCTCGATCGCCTCCGGGGTATCCACGTCCGCGACCGCATCCTGATATGCGGAATCGGCCAACGCCTTGAGAGCACCCTCTGCCGACTCGGAGAGAAGCCTCTCGATCCACTGCCGGTCCAGGAGGCGTGTCTCCATGCCCCGGACCCGCGCTACCGCGTATGCGTATCTAGTGTCGTCAGCCATGCTCGTCCTGGTGATTCCCGGCCTTGCGATTGAGCGCATGGGCCCGTCCTATGGGTCAGCGGACGGGTTGGCGCGCCGTATTCGTTAGTCGGCGCATTGGTGCGCTCTATCAGTCACTGAGCGCATTGGCGCGCTGTATCAGTCAGCCAGCGCGTGGGCGTCCGTTACTTGCCTTCTCCGAACAGGATCGTCGCAACATCGGTCTCGAGGTTCTCACGCGCATTGCGCAGGATTGTGTCGAGTGTGCAGTTCGTCGCCGTATTGCCCTCGCGAAGGATGAAGCCGCCGTCCATCGAGCCTCTCTCAGACGAGAGTCTGAGTCCGGCGCCCTTTCCAGCCTCTCGAGCGACCTCGTCGAGAAACGCCTGATCGATCCGATTCTCGCGCTCGCCGATAACAACTTCCTCTCGTCCCGATTCGATTGCATCGAGGAGGAAGTGTTTGATGAAGCGGTGGTAGTCATCGCGCCCCATGGCGAGGATGCGTTCTCTTGTCTCCTCGAAGACCTTGCCAATGAGAAGCTGCTTCTCACTCAGAAGATCGCGACGCGCCGAGAGGCGTGCCAGTGTTACGATGCGGTTTCTCTCCTCATCCGCACGCTGGTCCGCCTTCGACTTCAACCGGCTCTTGAGCGCGGCTGCGTCCGCTCTGGCTTTCTCGATGATCTCCTCGCCATCACGCTTGCCCTCGGCGAGGATCTCCTGAGCAGTCATCTCCGCATCCGACGTAATCTTCTTCAGGATGTCGTCTACTGCCATCTCTTAACCAGCCTTATAGTCAGATGCTATGTAATGTTGCCGAGCAGGAGAATCGTGCCGAGAAGACCGAGAACAGCATACGTCTCGACGACGATTGCGAAGATCATCCCCTTGCCCATTTCATCAGGCCGCTTGGCAACGAGTCCACAGGCCGCGCCGGCCACCTTGCCCTGCGCTATGCCGGATGTGAGCCCGGTGATCGCGAGCGGAAGGCACGCGAAGAGAACCTGCCAGCCTTGCCCGACCGTCATCGCGCCCATACCGAGATCGCCCAGCAGGCCTATTACCAGGAAGAGACCGACGATGCCGTAGATGCCCTGTGTTCCCGGCAGCGCCTGGAGCAGGAGCAGTCTTCCGAACTTCTCGGGGTCCTCTGCTACGACTCCCGATCCCGCCTGACCGGCGATGCCGGTTCCGATAGCAGAACCGGTGCCGGCGAGCGCCGCCGCAAGTGCCGCGCCTGCCATTCCCAACATCAGTCCTTCCATCCCAGACTCCTTCCCGCGAGGTTTCAATCGCCTCTCTATAATAGACTAACTCTCTTGTCTCCTCACCTCGGAGTATCTTCTCGCCGATGCGAACGGCTGGAATACGTGGCCGCCGCCGGTGAAGAACTTCGCGAAATACTCAAGGTACTGAAGTCTCGCTGAGTGGACAAATCCACCGAGACAGTTCACGGCAAGATTGAAAAGATGGCCGGCGATGAGAATGAGGACCGCGCCAATGGGACCGGCCACGGGAATCTCCATCGCCATCTCGGCGATACCATTGATCGCCATTGCGATCGCACCCGTTGCCAGGCCGAGCGCCAGAAGTCGCGCGTATGAGAGAACGTCGCCAAAGTAGCCGACGATGTCGTACAGCTTGAGAACCCCACCAAGGAGTTTCATCACCGGGTTTGCGTTCTTGCGCGCGCCGGTGAGGATGACGAGCACGCCGCATATCTGCGCTCCCCGCCCCGCGATCGCCGCGATTCCGGGCGGTACATATCCCCCAAGGATGAAATCGTAGCCGAGGGGCACGAGGAACGAGAGGAATACGATCCAGAGAAGCTGATCGAGAATGGCGTCGAGCCAGCGCTTCGCCTTGAAATCCACGATCATCTTGATCGCAAGTCCCGTGAATACCTGCACGATGCCGATGATGAAAACCACGTTCAACATCTTCATCGGTTCTTGAAGTGGGTTCAGGACGATCGCGTTCTGTATGAACGCCGGCATCACATTCGGGTCTATGCCGAACCAGCCGCCCGTGATGAGGCCTACAACCGTCGTTGATATTCCGCCCATCAAGAGGAGCTTCATGAACTGTCGTGCACCACCATGCGGCATCTTGCTCATGAGCCACAGGGCAACGAGAGCCAGCGTGATACCGTATCCACCATCGCTCACGCAGAGACCGAAGAAGATGATGAAGAAGGGCGCCAGGAGCGGGGTCGGATCGTTCTCCCAGTAGACGGGGCGCGAGTAGAGCGTCGTCACAAACTCAAACGGCGAGACCATCCCAGAGTTGTTGAGATCGACGGGGACATCCTCGCCGGGCTCGGGGTCACGCGTCGCCATGTGAATTGGTGATGCATCCGGAGAGTCGTGTGAACCGCCAATGGCTGTCGTGATTGTGTCGAGTCGCTCGCGCACGCGCTCCTCGTCGCGCGAACGCATCCAACCCTCTACGACGAACGTCGCCCCAGTCGAACCGAAGCTCTCCTGAACTGATTCCTTCGCGAGTCGCTCAGCCACATCGTCGTGAACCAGGAGGATGGTCTCGTAGTCCAGCGCCAGTTCCGTCGCCTCTTCCTTCATACTCTCTATGTCGCCCGAGAGTCCTGTCGCTTCATCGAGAAGGCGCTCTGCTGCCGCCTTCGGCTCGCCCGCAGCACCCGAGAGGTCGGCCCATCTTGCGCTGTGTCGTTTCAGGATCAGCGCTACATCCGATTCCATCTCCTTCAAGTACATGATGACGAGGTAGACGGTTGCTCCGCTTCGTGATACCTCCAGGAACTCCGAGTCAGGAACTGCCTCCTCAAGCGAGGTGCGAAACTTCTCAAACTCTCCCGCCTCAACCGTCAATGGCGCAATGCGTGTCAATCGCGTGTCGACCATCGCGTCGACATCCACTCCGGCATCCGCCCAGTGTGCGACCTCGGTTGCCAGCGCGGTCTTTCGCACGATCTCCGCTTCAGCGCTGCGCATTCGCCCCTCAAGAGCGACGCAGCTCTGGTATCTTGCCTCGGTAGAGAACGAGTCAACCGTCGCCCGGAGTTCCTCCTCATCAAGGAGAAACTTCGGGTTGAACATTTTCTCCATCCCCTTCTTCGACGGCACGTAGTACGGCTTCAGGAAGTTGCGGACGTACTCGAGTTTCCCGAGTTCACTTGCGATCTCACGTTCCCGCTTCCTGCGGGTCTCGCCGTCGCCGATCGCCTCGAGTTCGATTGAAGGAGACGTGACGTGAAGCACGCCCTCATTACGGAGGGCGGCCACGACATCGTTCCTGGTGCTGTCATGCGCCAGGATCTGGATTCTCTTCATGCGACTTACGGCCATGTGGTGCTGTTCCTTGCGATGGAAGCTCTAGCCCGAGATCAGGGACCCGAGGACCTTCGATACTCCGTCACCGATCTTCGACTCCGCGCCCTCACGTGTCCCCCGGACACTAGTCGCACTCTCCGCCGCCATTATCTCAGCAACTGCTTCGGCCTCACTCTGTGCCTTGGCCACCAGAGCCTTCTCGTCACTTCTCATTCCTGCGCGCATCTCGTCGACCAGGGCCACGGCCTTCTCGTACGCCTCGGCCACCCGCTTCTTGCTCTCAGAGCGCGCGCCGCGGATCAGCTCGTCAGCTTCCGTCTCCCTGTTCTTGATCCTCCGGATCGCGTCAGAAATCAACTCGCCCTCCTTGGCACACACCACCGCCGCTCTTGCGCCTGCGCTCCGTGCGGATTCACTGGAAGTTCCTGAGCCACGCGCACTTGCACGACTGAACTCCTATTGACAGTCTTCAGTTCCGGTGGATAACCGGCCTCAGACGTCACAGGCGTTCTCTTCTAACTCGTTCTCATATAAGGAGATACGTCTCTTGAGGCCCGTTGTTCACACTTATCCACACGAGCGCCTGTGGAGGACCTCCTGCTGTCGGCCAGTTCTCGCGCCTCCGAGTCGCTGCACACCACTCGCAGGCTCGCGCGTCCCGCTACAGCGTGGCTTCGTCTTCCTCGAACTCCTCCACGATGTCAAACTCACTCGCGGTCTCGTTCCGACGACGAGCGGG
>DAOVNE010000322.1 GCA_030630395.1 Candidatus Eiseniibacteriota bacterium | reverse complement strand
GCAGCCGCGGACGGAGCTTGCAGCGGGTCCGCTTCCGAGCTTCTCCTCAAGTTGGTCAAGTGCCTCGGAGGGGCCTTCGGCGAGGACCTCCACGCTTCCGTCAGCCCGATTGGCCACCCATCCGGTCAAGGCGAGCGCCCGAGCTTCCTTGAGCACGAAATGGCGGAATCCCACGCCGTGTACGTGTCCCACCATCCACGCGCACATTCTCTCTGCGCTCATATCTCACGACCCCCGGGCGTATTCAAAGGCCAGTCGGACAGCCTCTTCAGGTGTTGCGGCAGTTACCACGCCTGCGATCTCACTCCAGGCCGCAAGCGCCACAACCACAATATCGCTCTTGAGCGCTGTGGCTATCTCCGAGAGAGTTCCTTCGGCGCCTGGAAGCGCAATGACTGCATTCCCGGACAGAACGTTGATCACGTTTCTGGCTTGACCCATGTCTGTCACTATCGGAATCGTCACATACTCGTTTGCGTCGTCCGCGCTCGGTCCCGGCAGTATGCCGACGGTCATGCCGCCCGCCAGTCGGGCGCCGCGCGAGGCGGCCTCCATTACTCCGCTGCGCCCCCCAGAAATCAGGACACCGCCCCCGCGAGCGATCCCCTCTCCTACTCGATCGGCCAAATAGGCGGTATGTGTGTCACAGCTGGCACCACCGACCACCGTGATCCGTACAGGGCGAGATACCAATCCCGTCCTCCTTCAAGGATGGTCGGGGCGAGAGGATTTGAACCTCCGACCTCACGGTCCCGAACCGTGCGCGCTAACCGGGCTGCGCTACGCCCCGACATGACCATCCGTATCATTCAAGACCAAACATAGTACACTAGGAACCCATCAGATGCAAGAATCCTTGTGCGGCCCCGCTTACTATCAGGCCCGCGAGCATGATCCCCAAGAGTATCGCAGGCATCGCATATCTGCGCCGTATCCCGAAGAGAAATGCGGCCACTGCACCCGTCCATCCCCCCGTGACGGGTAATGGAATGGCCACGAAGAGGACGAGCCCGAGCGCCTCATAGCGTTCGATCATTGCTCCCCGCTTCATGGTCCGGGCGAAGAGCCAGCTGAAGAAACGGTCAAACAGCCTGAAGCGCCTCAGGTATGTGGCCACAGGATCAAGGAGGAAGAGGATCGGGATGATCGGCACGAAGTTGCCGGCGACGCACAGGAGGTAGGCCTCACGCCATGGTATTCCCCACTTGAGCGCCAGCGGCAGCCCTCCCCTGAGCTCCGCTATCGGCAGCATCGAGATTATGAAGGCCAACGCCTCCTTCGGTAGTCCTCCCAACAGCTCTACGATATGATCGAGCACTCCTCTACTCCTTAGAATCGTCTGCGCCGTTTGTCGGCGGCAGTTCGGTGAGCAGCAATGTCTGTCTCGGTTGCCGACCTCAGTCGTTGCGGAGTTCCCACCCGTCCTTGCCAACCAAGGGCACGAACGCGCACCCTCCCTCGTCATACTCCTTGATGGCGCCGTCTCGTTTCTCGACGATCCTGAGCTGCTGCTTCGCCAGAGATCCGACCGGGATGACGAGGACTCCCGGATCTGCGAGCTGTTCGATCAGGCTCGTGGGAACAGCCGGTGAGCCGGCGGTCACGAGTATACGGTCATAGGGTTCGAACTCCTTCCAACCGATCGTGCCGTCTCCGACGACGATCGACACGTTCACAACCCCAAGCGTATCAAGTGTCCGTCGCGCGCGCGTTGCCAGCGTTTCGATTCTCTCAACGCTGAAGACCCTGTCGGCCAGTCGTGCGAGAATGGCTGTTTGATAGCCCGACCCCGTTCCTATCTCCAGGACCTTCTCCTCTCCGGTGAGGTGGAGGGCCGCCGTCATGATGGCTACCATGTACGGCTGTGAGATAGTCTGCTCTTCTCCGATGGGAAGCGCATGATCCCCGTACGCGGACGCTTCCATCCCGCGCCCCACGAACAGGTGCCGGGGCACTTCGCGCATCACGTCCAGCACGCCCGTGTCGCTTATGCCGCGCGCGGCAATCTGGTGGTCCACCATGTTCTGGCGGAGACCCTCCCAATCGGTCACGTCCGCTCCCTCGTCTCTCAAGTCCAGCCGCACCTTGCCTCTTGCCTGTGTCCGTACTCCGCCTGTCCTGCGGTTCATTGGCCCTTCCGGGCAGCCTCGGCGATGCTGTCGAGTTCCCATCCCTCGAGGAGCGCGAACGTCCGGTAGTCTGTGAGATCGAGATGAATCGGTGTGATCGACACGAACCCGTCTGCCACCGCCGTGTAGTCCGTGTTCGGCTCTATTGACCAGGTCTCCTGCTGCCCGCCGATCCAGTAGTACGGTTTTCCCCTGGGATCCGCGTGCTCGATGATGAGATCTTCATACACTTGTTTGCCAAGTCTCGTGATCTTGACTCCCCTGATCTCCTCAGATGGCAGGCTCGGCACGTTGATGTTGAGGAGTATGCCCTCCGGGAGACCTCTATCGAGCACCATAAGCGACATCTCTCTGGCAATACGTGCGGCCGCGGCGTAGTCGAAGTGGTTGTTGTCGCCTCGATCGAGCGATATGGCTATCGCCGGCGTTCCGAGAAGCGTGGCTTCCATTGCAGCCGCAACCGTTCCCGAGTAGGTGATGTCATCACCCATGTTGGCGCCCCGGTTGATGCCGGAAACG
>DAOVNE010000207.1 GCA_030630395.1 Candidatus Eiseniibacteriota bacterium | reverse complement strand
ATGGCGAGTCTCCCTCAGGAGGATAGCGACCGTATCACGGAGCAGAAGCTGTCGCCTCTCTATGTCTCCGTGCATGCGACGGACGACGGCGTGAGACGACGCCTGCTGGGCAATCCCGATGCTGCCCCCATCATGGAGCAGCTTGGCCGACTCATCGAGAGCGGCATATCGCTCAACACGCAGATTGTGGTCTGTCCAGGGATCAATGACGGGCCCGTGCTTGAGCAGACGCTGGACGATCTCATCTCTCTTGGGGCGCGCATGGAATCCGTCGCGGTCGTCCCGATCGGACTCACTCGTCACAGGGAGGGGTTGCCCGTCCTTGAGCCGGTGACCGAGGGAACTGCCCGCGAGATCATAGCGGTCGTCAGGAGTCGGCAGAAGGAGTCCGGAGATGCGGCAGGGAGTCCAATCGTCTATGCTGCCGACGAGCTGTACCTGCTGGCAGGCATTGAACTCCCAAACTACAGCCACTACGGTGAGTTCCCGCAGCTTGAGAATGGAGTGGGGCTTCTGCGCCTCTTCGAACACGCGCTTTCCAGTCGAGTTGCGGAGCTTGAAAGCGTTGTCTCTGAACCGATGGTTGTCACGATCGTGACGGCGGAACTTGCGGCCCCGTTCCTCCAGGACATGATCGGCCGCGCGCTAGCATCCGTGGCTCCGATCGAGACCCGAGTGATCGCTGTGGCGAATCACTTCCTGGGACGCAGTGTGACGGTTGCAGGGCTCCTCTCTGGAGAGGACATAATCAGGGCTCTTAGCACAGAGCACCCCTGTGGACTCACGCTCCTTCCGGGGGAAGCATTCAACGCAGACGGTCTGACGATTGATGGAATGACACTTCGAGAAATCGCGGCGGCCACTGGGCTCGATCAACTCGTTCGGGCGCACGATATCGTGGACGCGATCGCGGACTTCGTACAGAGTTCTTAGAGAGAGGCGAGCGTATGATGGAGACCGGGCGAGATGGACTGCCGATTGTGGCCATAGTCGGGCGCCCGAATGTCGGCAAGTCGATGCTCTTCAATCGACTTACCCGAACAAGGGCTGCCGTTGTCGACGATCAACCGGGTGTGACCCGGGACCGACACTACCGCGAGACGGACTGGGGAGGCCGAGCCTTCGTCCTCGTCGACACGGGCGGCCTCGTACCGACCGTGGACGACGGGATGACTGGGCTCATCAGAATTCAGGCGAGCGTCGCGATGGACGAGGCCGATGTGATCGTGTTCGTCGTCGATCGGACGACGGGAGCAACGGCGATCGACATGGAGATTGCGTCCCTCCTGAGGACTTCCGAGACCCCACTCATCCTCGCGGTCAACAAGGTCGACGGTGACGCGGGTGAGATCGACGTCCACGACTTCCACAGACTTGGGCTCGGTGAACCGCATGCGATCTCGGCGCTCCATGGCAGGGGAACCGGCGATCTGATGGACCAGGTAGTTGAACTGATCCCGGAGACCGAGGGAGTCGGCGGGCTGGAGGGCATACGTGTGGCTCTCGTGGGTCGTCCGAACGTGGGGAAGTCGTCGCTCACCAACATGATCGCGGGGCGCGATATCACGATCGTGGACTCAACCCCGGGAACAACGCGTGATGCCATCGACACGATCGTGATCCACGACGAGCAGAGGTTCGTCCTGATAGACACGGCAGGCCTCAGAAGGAAGTCGAAGATCGAGAGGGGCGTCGAGTACTACAGCGCAATGCGTGCCTTGAAGAGCATTGAGCGCGCCGACGTTGTCGTGCTGGTGGTTGACGCGACCACCGGGATCGTTTCTCAGGACGCGCGCATCGCCGGCTTCGCTGACGACGCCGGCAAGGGACTCCTGATCGTCTACAACAAGTGGGACCTCATCAACAAGGACAACAGCACGGCCGGCGAGTACGTCAAGCGCGCCGAAGAGGATCTCCCGTTTGCGCGCTATGCCCCGGTTCTGCATACATCTGCACTCACGGGGCAGCGAGCCACGCGCATACTGACAATGGCCGCTGATATCTACGCTCAGGCGTCCAATCGCCTCAAGACGTCCAAAGTGAACCAGCTGATTCACGACGCTGCAGACAGACGGCCTCCGAAGGCAGGCAGGCGCGGCAATATCCTCTATGCCACTCAGGTCGGTGTGCGCCCTCCGTCATTCGTCGTCTTCGTCAGCGACCCCCGGGCGATAGACAACTCTTACCGCCGCTATCTTGTAAATCAGCTGAGAAGAGAGTATGGTTTCGTAGGCACTCCTATCCGTATCCTGGTAAGAAAGCGGAGGTAGCACTTGGCGGGCGCCCTTCTCACGATGGTCCTCTCATACCTGCTCGGGGCGATCCCTACGAGCGCGATTGCAGGACGCATCGCTGGATCGGATATCCGCTCCCAGGGAAGCGGCAACCTCGGTTCGACCAACGTATTCCGCGTTCTGGGACCGAAGTACGGTGTGCCGGTGCTCGTGATAGATATCGCCAAAGGTGCTGCTGTAGTGCTTGCCATCGCCCCCCTCTTGGGCGCCGCATCGCCGCTCGGACCGACCGGGATTCGCCTCCTGGCCGGACTCGCTGCCATCGTCGGACACGTCTGGTCATGCTTCGCGGGCTTCAGAGGAGGCAAGGGAGTTGCGACCGCGGCCGGGGTCTTCCTGGCCCTCTCGCCCTTTGCCATGCTCGCAGCCCTGATCGTGTGGATAGCCGTCTTCTTGAGCACACGCTACGTGTCCGTCGGTTCGATGTCCGCGGCATTGGTCTTGCCCTTCGCCGTAGCGGTCGAGGCCGGAAGAAAGGGTACAGAGCAGTCGCTCCCGCTCATAGTCGTCGCCGGAGTCATCGGTCTCTTCGTCCTTGTCACGCACAGATCGAACATCGCGCGGCTCCTGGACGGAAGCGAAAGCAGGTTCCACAGACCATCGAAAAGAGAGAGATAGCAATGGCGAAACTCGCGGTGCTTGGAGCCGGCAGCTGGGGAATGACGCTCGGACTGGTGCTCAACGACAACGGTCACGACGTGACGATGTGGGAGTTCGACGCCGAGCAGATCCGTGCGGTGCTCCGCGACCACGAGAACAAGAAGTACCTCCCGGGAATCCCCATTCCCGATAGCATCAGCTTCACGAACTACATCGGAGACGCACTCGCGGGCGCCCAGGCCGTTGTCGTCGCTGTGCCGTCGCACGTCGTGCGCGAGGTCACCACCAGAGCGCGAGAGATGATCCCGCCGGAAGTGCTTGTCGTGAACGTGGCCAAGGGTATAGAGAACGGCACTCTGATGCGCATGTCCCAGGTCCTTTCGGAGAGCCTTGAGCGCAAGGATACGGAGCGCATAGTGTCGCTTGTGGGACCAAGCCATGCCGAAGAGGTCAGCCGTCGGCTTCCGACGACGATCGTCTCGGCGGCGCTCGACGAGGAGGACGCGGTCGAGGCACGGGATCTCTTCATGACCAAGTACCTGCGTGTCTATACGAACACTGATCTGGCCGGTGTCGAGCTGGGCGGGTCTCTCAAGAACGTCATCGCGATCGCGGCCGGCATCTGTGACGGACTCGGATACGGTGACAACACGAAGGGCGCGCTTCTCACAAGAGGATTGGCTGAGATAACCCGTCTGGGCGTGGTCATGGGGGGAAGACCGGAGACGTTTGCCGGCCTGTCCGGAATGGGCGATCTCATCACGACGTGCATCTCACGCCACAGCCGCAACAGGCACGTGGGAGAGGAGATCGCAGCCGGCAAGTCGCTTGATGAAGTGCTCGGTGCGATGGTCATGGTGGCCGAAGGTGTACGCACCACACGTAGCGCGCACGAGCTGGCCCTCAAGTACGAGGTCGAGTTGCCGATCACGGAGCAGATGAACCTCGTGCTCTTCGAGAACAAACATCCGGATGAAGCCATCCGCGATCTGATGATTCGCAAGCCGAAGCGCGAGGCAACCGCTAGGCTATAGACAATCTCCTTGAACGTGCCGAGTCCCTGTGCTAGATTGTAGCT
>DAOVNE010000111.1 GCA_030630395.1 Candidatus Eiseniibacteriota bacterium | reverse complement strand
GATTCGGGGCTTCCGACAGGCGTCCTCTACTACTACCGGGTCTCCGCGGTCGACCTGAGCGGCAACACGAGTGACCCGAGCACCACCGCGACGTCCTATCCGCAAGACCTGCCTCCGGGTGCACCGACCGGGCTCGTAGCCGTCGCCGGCGCCGGCGAGGGAGAGATCGACGTCTCGTGGAGCGCAAACCCCGAGCCGGACATCAGCAACTACCGGCTCGAGCGCGATACGAACATCGATTTCTTGAGCCCGATCACGGTAGCCGAGATCCCCGGCACGAACTACGCGGACTTCGGCCTCACGCCGGGCCGGACGTACTACTACCGCGTGTTCGCCGTCGACCAGAGCACGAACGAGGGACCTCCGAGCAACATCGACTCTGCGGTGGCTCTCGATCTGGCGCCCGCAGCGCCGAGTGGCCTCACGGCGGTCGAGGGCGCAGAAGATGGTGAGGTCGATGTCGATTGGGACGCAAACTCCGAGCTTGACCTCGACCACTACCGTGTCGAGCGCGTCACCAGTGCGATCTTCGGGCCGGGGACCTTCATGGTCAACGTGTCCGAGACATCGTTCCTCGATACGGGCCTCGATCCGGACACCTACTACTACCGGGTCATCGCCGTGGACGCCGGGAGTAACGAGAGCGCTCCGAGCGAGACGGTGAGCATCACTCTCGATCAGACCGGCGTCGACGAGGACTTCGTGGCTTCGGTCTCGTTCATCCGGCCGAACCCGTTCGCGACAGAGACGGCGATCCACTACACCGTCCCATCGGCGGGAGCCGATGTGACCATGCGGCTCTACGACATCCGCGGGCGCCTGGTGAAGACGCTCGTCGACAGCCGTCACGCCGGCGGAACTTACGAGGCCGCGTGGGATGGTCGTGACTCCCACGGCCGCACTGTCTCATCGGGTGTCTACTTCGCACGGATATTGATCGGGGATCTGGACGAAACGAGGAAGATAGCCTACGTGAGGTAAGTACCCTGGTATGGGGTCACGCTCCCGGTCGGCTGGAAGATGCCGGCCGGCAGCGTTCGTATGTGTACCACCCCCCCGCTTGCCGCACCTCCCATTCCGTGCTAGCATGGCTGGAAATCTCCCGATATCGGCAGTACTCGGATCTCACGCTCTAGCGCCGCGCGGCCGGGCGCAGGAAGACGGACAACCATGCGCATTCTTCTGATTCATGCTGACAAGTTCAGCTACCACGTCACCGAAAAAACCTCGGCCGTCTCGAAGCTCGCGGAGCTCGACGAGGCCCAGATGAAGGGCGGCTGCGGTGAGTCGCTCGTCGCGTTCATGGCCTCCGAGAAGGCCGACGAGAAGGGCATCGAGTCGGTCGCGAAGCAGGCGGCCGCGACCATCATCGAGCAGGCGAAGCAGCTCTCGGCCAGTACCGTGATGCTCTACCCCTACGCCCATCTATCAAGCGATCTCTCATCGCCGCGCGTGGCGAAGAAGGTGCTCGCCGGCGTTCGGAAGTTCATGGAGGAGACCGGGGAGTTCGAGGTGCTCGAGGCGCCGTTCGGGTTCTACAAGGGCTTCGACATCGTCTGCAAGGGCCACCCGCTCTCCGAACTCGCGAAGACCATCACGCCCTCCGGCAAGAAGGAAGCAGGTAAGGAGGAGGAACTCCACGTCTCCGAGGCGGTCAAGGCGGAGGACGCGATCAAATCCGACTGGCGGATCTTCATGCCTGACGGCGGCGATGTCCCGACTGCCGAATTCGATATGAAGAGCGCTCCGCATCTGAAAGAGATGTGCGACTACGAGTTCGAGGGATCCCGCGCGGTCACCGAGCCGCCGGCGCACATCGAACTCATGAGACGCCTCGAGCTCGTCGACTACGAGCCGGCGTCCGACAGCGGCAACATGCGCTGGTACCCGCAGGGCCAACTCATCAAGTGGCTGGCCGAGGAGCAGGTAAGCAGACTCACGAACGACTACGGCGCGATGCGCGTCGAGACACCGATCATGTATGACTACGAGCATCCGAACCTGAAGAGCTACCTCAACAGGTTCCCCGCACGCCAGTACGTCGTCATCTCGGACCAGAAGGAGTTCTTCCTGAGGTTCGCCGCCTGCTTCGGGCAGTACATGATGCAGCATGACATGCAGCTCTCGCACCGGATGCTCCCGTGCCGCCTCTATGAGATCAGCCACTACTCGTTCCGTCGCGAGCAGAGCGGGGAGCTGGCCGGCTTGAGGCGCCTCCGCACTTTCACGATGCCCGATCTTCACACACTGGTGAAGGACAAGGCCTCGGCGCGCGAGGAGTTCCTTGCCCAGATGGAGCTTGCGAAGAAGTGCCTGGACGACTTCGGCCTCGAGTATGAAGTCGCCGTCCGGTTCGTGCGCGGTTTCCTCGACGAGGACCCTGGGTTCGCGCGCTCGATCGCACAACAGGCAGGCAGACCGATTCTGGGCGAGATCTGGGACGAGCGCTTCTTCTACTTCGTCGCCAAGCTCGAGTTCAACTTCATCGACGCGCAGGGGAAGGCATTCTGTCTCTCGACCGTACAGATCGATGTCGAGAACACGGAGCGATTCGACATCACGTACGTGGATGAGGACGGGCAGAAGAAGAACCCGATCCTCATGCACACCTCCGTATCCGGCGCCATCGATCGCGTCCTATGCGCCATCCTCGAGCAGCAGGCGATGAGGATCAAGAACAAGGAAGTCCCCATGCTGCCGCTCTGGCTGGCGCCCACACAGGTGCGCATCATCCCGGTCGCCGAACGACACAACGACTACTGCGCGGCACTGCTTCCTGAAATCCCGTATCGTGCCGACTTCGACGATCGCGATATGAGCGTCGGCAAGAAGATCCGCGATGCCGGGCGCAATTGGATTCCGTACGTGCTTGTCGTCGGGGACAACGAGATCGAGAGTGGATCGCTGACAGTGCGGGTTCGTGGCGGCGACCAGGAGACCATGAGCATAGAGCAGCTGAACGCCGCCATCGAGGAGAAGGTGAAGGGCTTGCCGTACAAGCCACTCAACGTAGCTGCCAGAATGTCAGTGCGACCGATCTTCGTGGGCTAGCACTAGAAGATTGAATCGTACTTGGCGAAGATCCCGAGGCCGTATGAGAGTTCGCCGTCGGCCATGAGGGCGGTGAGATCGGCGCCGACGTGTCCGACCGTGAGCGCGTACCCGCCGCCCACCATCACGTTCTCGTCCACGCCATCGTATCCGGCGGCTGCATGCCAGCCGCTCTTCCACTTGTATCCCATGTACGGTATCAGAGTGTCGTTGCCTGTCTCGCCCGCATGAACGGGCATCGACGCGGAACCTATGACCATGTCGCCCTGGGTCGTTCCCTGGTACTTCACACCCGCCGTCACCTGACCCGCCTGCAGCTCGAACGAGTAGCTCATGTCGTTCCGTGGCGAGCACGGGATGTTCATCCACACCTTATCGTGTTCCGGTGGATCAGCAAAAGTGACGTACTGGTAGTTGACGTCAAGCCCCGCAACGCCCGCGAGTATGCCCAGTGAGTTGGCGGCAAGATCCTGAACCGAGACCCCGAGCGCGTCCATCCCCTTGACCTCAACAACCTCCCAGACAAGCATGATACCCATTGCGGTCCCCGCCGCCTGCCACTTGTTCATCCCGACTTCCGACCCGCGCTCGTACAGCCCGTGCGTGATCCAGGCGTGCGTCCCCTCGGAGGCGCTCGCGGCAACAGCGTTCTCACCCCACGCTTCCCATGTGAGAGAACGGGCGCTGGCGGCACTCGTGAACGAAATCAGAAAAAGGGAAACCCAGACAGCGATCGTAGCAAACCGCATGATGCCAGCTCCTTAGGATTGTCGGTGGTGGAGAAAGGGAGACCCGGGTGGGTCTTGATGCCGACCGGCCCCTCCGTTAGTCATATTCCAGGAGGCTCTCCGATGACTTCGACGAGGGAACCGGCCAGCAATGTCTCCCCAATGCGTTAGCGCTCTATCGCATCAGCACCATCTTTCTCTCTGTGAAGATTCCGCCTGCGCTCATGCGCGCGAAGTAAGTCCCGGAGGCAACGTCCCTGCCTCCATCGTCCTTGCCGCTCCAGGTCACGAAGCTCGGCCCCGCGTCGACATCCTCATCGACAAGGACCTTCACGAGCCGGCCGGACACATCGTAGATAGCGATCCGGGCATGGCCGCGCTCCGCCAGACTGAAGGCGATACCGGTCATAGGATTGAAAGGATTCGGGTAGTTCTGCTGAAGCGCGGTGACGCTTCCAAAGCCTTCGTCGCCGACATCGGATGTCGGCTCACCGAGGCCCACGGCCCCACCGAACGGCACGCTGTTGTGAGCTGTGACGGTCAGCGCCGCCTCGATCGGCTGATCGAACTCGACTGTGAGAACGACACGGCCGGAAGCATCAGTCTCGCCGGTCACGTAGATCTCGCCATTCTCTGTCATGAGGCAGACGGTGGCGGAACCGACGGGTGAACCGCCGACCGTCACCTCAATCTCGAGATCGCCTCGATCACCCTCGAGTCGCACAACATCGTCGTAGCTGACTGAGAGAAGAGAGGGAGCATCGGTCCAGATCGGAAGCTCCGGATCTCCAAGGAGGTTGAGTTCGTACATCACGTAGCGTGTGTAATCGTCGCTCTGTGCAAGACCGATGAAATTGTGCTTCGCATCCGCGTGGACCAGTCCGGCGTGAACCAGGTCTTCCGTGAAGAGTGACTCGAAGAAACGCTGGCTGTAGAGATCGGACACGCACTGTCCCGGGTAGCCGGGGCAGCCCCAGCCGTAGCGGGAGTTGCCGACGTACGCAACGCCACCACCGGCGCCGTTTGTCAGCCAGTGCTCGCCGAAGGTGTCGTAGTCGATGGCAGCGGACCAGCACCCGACCGAGTACCAGAGACCACCGCGCTCACCGTTACCGAGACCGTCGAGTGTCGCGGAGGTGAGCGCACCGGGGCCAACGCTGGCGGTCGAGATGTTGGCGTGTCCTTCGTGGACGATGATCCCGTATCCATCTTCCAGCGCCTGGACGGCTGACGCCGCGCTCAGGTTGCCGCAGCTCTCATACAGTTTGGTGATCGGGTCAAACACGTCGGGGACGTAACCGTCGTCGATCATGTCGAGCGCAACGCCACCGTCCGTGTACGGATTCGGTGAATCCCAGAGAATCTCGCCAAGGAAGAGCATGTTGGTCTGGAAGTCGGAAGATACTGTGAACGAAGCGCCCTCGTACACGAGGACCTTGTCGACGAAGATCGCCGCTTCGTCGGTGGTGCTGACGGGCGCCCTGCCGACGAACACGTCAGCATACATGTCCACGCCGTCGCTCCCGATCTCACCCCAGCGACCGTCGCCGTCGTCGTTCCAGGTTCCGTCGAGAGCTGAGTAGTAGAGGTCCGACGGGATGCCCTGATCGTAGAAGAAGTCGTAGGCCCTGCGTGCCGGGACGATGTTGGTATCGCCACCAAGAAGGACCCAGCTTGTTCCGTTCTCAGAGAAGTATTGCCTTATGCAGTTACGGATCTCCTCGGCATCATCTCT
>DAOVNE010000268.1 GCA_030630395.1 Candidatus Eiseniibacteriota bacterium | reverse complement strand
TGAAACATCACCTCTATATCATCCGGGGCGAGCCGCAAGGCCTCTGCAACAAGCTCACGGGCACGCCCCAGCTCCTCGAGTTCTGTGTAGTAGCCCGCGAGGTGGGTGAGAAGACGCGGGTCGCGCGGCGTGAGCGGCAACTTCTGCTCGCCCAGCCGCGCTGCCTCCTGGTAGGCTTCTGCGGCTCGCGCCTCGCCGCCGGGGATCCACAGGCACGATGCGGCGAGATTACCCCAGACACGATAGTCCGAGTCGTCGAGCTCGAGTGCAGCTTCATACATCTCCGCCGCGTCGCCATACCTCGCCTCAGCGAAGTAGAGCGTGGCGAGATTCGAGTAGATCCCGTAGTCCGGAGAGAGTTCCAGAGCCGTCTCGAGCATCGCGCGCGCCTCGTCCCATCGGTCGAGACAGTAGTAAGCCGCACCAAGGTTCCTGAAACCAAAGACATTGCCCGGCGCGAGTTCAGTGACCACTACAAACTCGCGTGCCGCCTCGTCGTAGCGACCCTGTGACAGCAAGAAGACGCCGAGGCTAGTGTGCACGCCCCAGTAGTTCCCCCGGAGCTCGGCCAACTCACGATAGGCCGTCTCGGCAAGCGCCAGCTGGCCGCTCTTCATGTGAAGCTTCGCAAGAGCGCGTCGCGCGGGCAGACTCAGAGGATCGTGCTCAAGAGCCCGGCGAAGGATGGCGGCCGCCTCATCGCGGCGATCGGAGCGAAGAAGAATCCGAGCCAGCGCGATCTCAGCAGAAACGCAGCGCTCATCGAGATTAAGTGCCCATCGCAGACTGGCCTCTGCCTCAGGTTCAGCCTGGAAGTCATGTTGTATGTCACAGCTTCTCCAGAGCGCCTGGCCAAGGCCGGCATGTGCCAGAGCAAACGCAGGGTCAGCCTCGACTGCCTCCCTGAAAAGATCGGCTGCCTCACCGGCGGCGGGGATGGTGGTGGTGTCGGGTGAGTCGGGGGCGCTGGCAAAAGACAGAGCACCCGTGCCACGCAGGAACGCTTCGAATGCGACCGGCACAGTCGTTCCTCCGGCCGCGAGTCCTCGTCTGGCGCGGGCTGGGAGGTTCAGGCCGAGCACCTCATCCGCGAAGCGGAGAGGAATCTCCTGGAGTGCAGCCACGTTTCCAGGCTGCTCGGTGACGCTCCACGATCGTACTGACCGACCGGTCTCTGTCTCACGCAGATCAAATGCAATGCGCACGCTGTCCGAGTCCGCATCCACGCTACCGGCAAGCGTCAGGTTGGCGGCGACGATGGCCCTCGCATCTTGGGGAGACCTGATCTCGAAGTCGTCGATGTCGAGAATGGGAATGACGCGGAGAGACGACTCAAACTGCTCCATCTCTTGAAGCCGCTGGTTGAAATACTGGCGGAATCCGCGCGCGTACTCCTCGTCAGTCCCCTCGAAAGGAAGCACCGCCACGACCGCATTGTCCGGCAGCAGTGCCGGGGATCCCGGTCCGCCTATGAGTCGCCGTCCGACAGGGTGGAGACCGAGGAACGCGGCGGCCAGGACGACGAGCGCGATCACTCCTGCGGCAAGCAACCGTGATCGGCGGCGGAGTGAGCGGGCGGGTGGAAGTGGTGTCGTCGCAAGTTGGCTCGGTCCCGTCTGTTGCGAGAGGTGTTCACCCACCCGCTCGAGCGTGGAGTGGAGTTCGTCGGCGCTCTGGTATCGACGTGCGGGCGACTTCTCAAGGCACCGCATGACGACATCGTCAAGCTCCTTGGGAATATTGGGCACGATCTCCGAGGGGTGTGGGGCCGGCTCGTTGCAGATGGTGTAGAGAAGCGACTCGTATCGCTCCCCCTCGAAGGGCCGTCTGCCGGTCAGAAGCTCGAAGAGCACGACCCCGATGGACCATATGTCGGAGCGGGCGTCCGCCTTCTTGCCGCGTGCCTGCTCGGGTGACATATAGCTGGCGGTCCCCAGGCGTATCCCTGCACCGGTCTGGCTTGAGGGCGTGCTGAGCTTGGCCAATCCGAAGTCGAGGATCTTCGTGCGGCCGCTTCCTGTGACGAGAATATTACCCGGCTTGATGTCCCGGTGAACGATGCCGCTCCTGTGCGCGGCCGTGAGTCCCGACGCGACATCGCGCATCACTGCTGCCGCCTCGGCGGGCGGAAAGGGACCCTGACTGAGTCGGTGCGCGAGCGATCTGCCGTCGTAGCACGCCATGGATATGAAGAGACGCCCGTCGTCGGTCTCGTCGATCTCGTAGATGGTGCAGATGTTGGGATGGTCGAGCTGGGACGCCGCCTGTGCTTCGGCTATGAAGCGCTTCTTGGCAGCGGGATCGCGTGTGAGTTCAGGGGAGAGGAACTTGAGGGCGACCGTCCTGCCCAGCTTCGCGTCGTCGGCCCGGTAGACGACGCCCATGCCGCCTTCGCCGAGCTTGCCGGTGATCGTGTAGTGGGAGACTGTGCGGCCGATCACGTGTTGCCCTCCAGGTTATCCGGTCCGAGCCGCGACCGGTTCCTCCAGGGGCTGGACGACAGGACAAGCTGAGAGTCACTCACCCAGCTGTCAGACTAAGTGTACGACGATTCAGAGATACCGTAAAGGGATTTCCGAGCGCCACTCGCCCGGGTTCATGACGGTGCTCAGGGGTGGACTTGACCGCTCGTGTGATGGCGTGGAAGGTCTGGCCTGGCCCCGCCTTATCAGGTACGATACGAGCCTGTACATTCTGGAATCTCACACCCGGGCGCAGGAGGTAGGATGAGGCGGACTGCATTGGCGGTCGTGATAGCTTTGGCAGCACTGATGCCGGCGCAGACAGCTATCGCAACCCCCGTCGTGGGCGTGAGCGCGAACACGCTGCCACAGGGGAAGTTCATGCTGGACACCTGGTACTTCTACCGGGACTACACGCGAGCCTACAACGACTACCTCGACGAGGACGGTGGCGGGTGGGAGGATCTTCCCGAGAGCTCGACGCTCACCGGTGCCTGTTTCGTTCCCAGGATCTACTACGGTGCGACGGATTGGCTCACGATACGGGCCGGATTCCCTCTGGAGTACAGGTTCCGCCACTTCGAGTCAGAGAACGGTGTCGTGTCCTCGATGGGACTCGGCAACATCGTGATCGACCCCAAGATCCAGATCTACCGGGGCGACGCGGGGTACCCAAGTGTTGCGCTTCTCGCCGGTGTACGTCTCCCGACAGGGAACGAGGGGTGTGATCCCGCGCTCTCCGACGGTTCAACCGAT
>DAOVNE010000300.1 GCA_030630395.1 Candidatus Eiseniibacteriota bacterium | reverse complement strand
TTGTTCTCGAAGTGCGTGCCGGTCACGACGGCGTAGTCGACGATCACCGAGCTCGCGTTCAGGAGCTTCGCGCCGTCGCCGATCTTCCCGTTCCAGAGGCTGTTGTTGCTCGACCAGGCCTCGTCGGCGAAGTCGACCGGGAACACGATGACCGTGGTGGCGTCACCGGCGACGAGCGCCTCGCCGGGATCGATCGAGCCCGCGAGCGGCCACGAGAAGATATCGCCGGAATTGCCCACCGCCACCAACGTCCAGTCGGTCAGATCGACCGAGGTCACGCCCGCGTTGTAGATCTCGATGAACCGGTCCGTCAGGTAGTTCTGCTGCGGGTCGCACAGCTCAGAGATGAGGACGGCCGTCTGGGCGTACGAGGCGGTGAAGCCTCCCGTCAGCACGGCGATGGCTGTCAGCAGAACGGCGGTCGTTCTCATCCCTCGTCCCTTCTTCTGGAGTTGCTCAGCGGAACGCACACAGTCTCTATTATACCACAGAAACAGTGCTCTCGGCCAGAGTCTCTCTCACACCCGACCCCAACGCAGCAGGGCCGCCCCGTGAGGAGCGGCCCTGTGTCTTCTATGCGAGTCCGCGGTTGTGCCGCGATTAGCCTTCGCTTCTGACCACGTTCTCCGCTGCCGGGCCCTTCTCGCCCTGAACAATGTCGAACTCAACGCGCTCGCCTTCGGCCAGGGTCTTGAACTCGTCGCCGCCCTGGATTCCCGAATGGTGAACGAAGACGTCCTTGGATCCATCCTCCGGCGTGATGAAGCCGAAGCCCTTGCTGTCATTGAACCACTTCACGATTCCGAACGTTCCCACGGTGTTCTACCTCTCTTGATCTCGCCGGGCGGGGATCTCCCCTCACGTCGACGATTGTCCTGTCGGGGCCGGATCGTCCGACCGTCCGACATTTTTCTCACGGGCCTGTCCGGCCCTGCAGGTGGCGCCCCAGAAACGCGAAAAGGGCCCGGCATCTGCGCCAGGTCCCTCCTTGGAGTTTCCGGATATGTTGCCATACCAACTTGGTCGCCTCTGCTGGGAAACAGTATAGCCCGGAAAGCCATTCAGGTCAAATTCAATCGACGCCTGCGTACGCTAACCAGTCTACATGCTTGAAACGCCTCAGAAGACGCTCAGCGGGCCCCTACGGCCTGGTATCCTGAATCCGCTTGCAGGACCTTCGCCAGGCGCTACAATGCAGCTGATCAAGATGACGGACGGACGCCTCCGGCTGTCTTCCCTCAACCCGGGAGGAATAACCATGAAAAGCGGCTCAAGCGGAACAAGACCCATCGTGCTTGCAGTGCTGGGTCTCCTCGTCTGGTGCGCGCCGTTCGCCCAGGCGGACTACGCGTATGACGAGTCGGTCGACGGCGACCTGCCGCATCCCAACTCCGCGTTCGTTCTCCCCTTCGGCACGCCCAACCCCAACACCATCAGGTTCACAGTGGACCTGAACTCGGATGGATGGATACTGCAGGTCGATCCCGGCGAGACACTGAGGTCGTTCACGCTAATCGCATTCACTCCCAACAATCCCAGCTACACTGCGACCTTCCACATGCACGATGGACCGACCCAGTCTGATCCTGTCCTCGGTACCGCTTTCGCGAGTTTCGGCGGCGGCTTCCTGGGCCTCGATTTTCTCGACTACTACGGAATCGGATCCCTGGGAGCAGGCCAGTACCTGTTCGCCTTCTGGCACGACAACTCAGGCCCAAACTATCCGACCGTTAGATTCGACATCAACATGACGGGTCTCAGTCCCGTTGAGACGGCCACCTGGGGTAACATCAAGCGCCTGTACAGGTAGGCGCGTTGCTCCCGGAGTTCGAGAGTAACTTGAGGCCCCGGTCCTGACAGACCGGGGCCTCCATCTGCTGGCTCCCTGCGGCGGACGTGTCTCGAACTCGCATCGAACTCAGTCGGTGCTGGCGAACTGCGCACGCATCGGATTCCTCAACTCGATGCTGTCGAGCAGCGCGCTGTAACAGACGAACGGACACCTGTCGAATCTGGAATCAGATCAGAAGCAGAAGAAAGCACCCAGTTTCAGATAGAGGCCGCCGAAGTCGAGGCCGACCTTCTCGCCGTCGTCCTCGGTCGAGAAGTAGTAGTGGTCTTCACCGTATTCATCCTCGTAGTGCACCCACTGGAGCACTCCGCCCTCCTTCATTCCTTCCCAGTCCTCGTTCACGCTCTCCCACGAGACGAAGGCATCTTGCACCTCGAGCTCGCTGATCTTGACGACTCGATACGCCGCGTCCCCCACGATCAGGAAGGAGTCACCGATCTGGTACTCAACACCCACGAGGCCGTGGAACCCGAGTCCTGACCCCGTTGCCTCAAACTGCGCAGCGCCCTCGAACCAGCTGTAGTCATCCTCCATCCGCATCAACTCACCGTACTCGAGCTTGCCCCCGAAGATGTAGTCGAGCCCCCCGCCGAACCTGAGAGATAGAGCATCCGCCATGGGCATCAGATAGAAGCCGTAGGCAGAAACGAGTTTCCCTGTTGCCTCGAGATCCGCGTCCCAATCCATGGTGAACCACTCGTACTCGTCCAAGTAGTAGAAGTGCCCATCCCAGCCGCCGGTGGAAGACAGCGGCAGGAACTCCATGCCAAGGCCGACGTTGTCGCTGATCAGGTACTCCGCCTGCGCGCCAAAGACAAGACCACCACCGAGCTCATCCGCGGAGAAGTCACTCTCTTCGTAGTAACCGCCTGTTCCCAACGCGTCATCCCACATCTCATGCGTGTCATCTATGACACCATTGACATCTCCATGTGCCTGGGTGGAGATGCCGAGAACACCGCCAACGCGGAATGTGCCGGCACCACCCGCCAGCGC
>DAOVNE010000310.1 GCA_030630395.1 Candidatus Eiseniibacteriota bacterium | reverse complement strand
GACCGTTGTGGGCTCAGGCAACGCTGTGACAGTAGATGGAGACAGCGGAACCGAGTTCTCATTCCCGGGCGGTTTCGACCTGAACTCCTTCGCCATGGCGGTTCCACAGCTCAAGCTCGGTTCGTACAAGGGCACAGAGGCTGTGATCAGGTACTTCGCGATCGATGTCGGCGACATCGAGATCGGGAATGTGAGCCTGTTGGGACTCGGCGCGCGTCACAGCATCTCGCAGTACCTGGACCCCGAGTTCCCGGTCGACCTGGCCGGTGGATTCATGTGGCAGAAGTTCACGCTCGGTGACGACTTCATCGATGCAAGCGCCTTCACTGTCGGCATCCAGGCCAGTCGGAACTACGGCTGGATCGAGCCATATGCGGGTCTCTCCTACGATATGTTCTCGATGAGCGTATCGTACGTGGGCGATGAGTCCGGAGAGACTGAGGAGATCAGCCTCGACGCGGCGTCATCGGTTCACCTGTGCCTCGGGTGCGCCATCGGGATCGCCCCGGTAATGGCGAACGTGGAGTACAATATCGCTGCCCAGAGCAGTTTTGCATTCGGTCTGGCAGTCGGCTTCTAGCAGCTTGAGGAGGAGGGTGAAGGATGAGAACGAGATTTCTGATTCCGCTTCTGCTCCTGCTCGTGGCGTTTGCCTTGAGTGGAAGCAACTGCCTGCTCGATGAGAAGGTTCTGGAGATCGTCTACTTCCACAAGACATGCGTGGACTTCGAGGAGAACGAGGACTCGGAGGTGTTCACGACTCCTGCCATAGTTGACTATGCAGAGGACCTTGATGACATACTCGACGACAACGCGATCTCCAAGAGCGACATCAACTGTGCCCACGTCGTGAGTGCGTCCTATATGGTGACCGACTTCTCCCACACACACGACTGGGATATCAGCGGCACGATCACGGTCCGGAGAGTTGACACTGCGGGCGCGGCGGTCACTCTCGTCACGTACACGAGCCAGTCGGTCCTCGGAGCGCTCAACAACAGCATTCCTGCGGTCCTGGACCCGGCAGGCGTCGAGCTCATAAACCAGGCTCTTGAGGATTACATTGCCGACACGGCTGATCCGGTCCTCGAGTTCTCGGTTGAGAACGGGGACGTGAATCCGGACCCGAGCGCGCAAGACATGCTTGTGTTTGACTGGACCGGGTGCGTCGGCATCCACCTCGTGGCCGGCATATCTCTCGAAGTCCCGGACCCGTTCTAGCAGGGCAGCCGGGATTCGCTACAGCTTGAAAATGAAAGGCCGCCCTTACGGGCGGCCTTCTCACTGGCCCCCTTATCGGGAGCCGTCTGTAACCAGAACATGCTCTACTCCTGCTGGTGAACTCCGTAATCGGTCGATCGCATCCTACATGCCGTGCCAACCACCTGACGCCCAGGTGAAGAACAGTACGATCCAATCCCAGAGCGTCACACCTTCATCCGGATCGGCGGCGAAGCACGCAACCGGCGAAGCCAGAACCACCAGAAGCACAAGGTAGAGCCTAGTCGAGAACCGCTTCATCGCAACCACCTCCTCTCAGTTCGAAAGCATCCGGGATCCACCCTCGATCTCCTGCGAGTGAACCCTCATCAAAGCGCACGGTGGTTAGGTAGCCACCGCTTCTCACTTTCGCGTATCTGCCATTGTTCTCCGTGAGAAAGACCGTCTCCTCCGCATTGCTGAACACTCGCTTCTCGAAGATGCTGTCGGTAAGCAGGATCTCCCTGCTCTCTATCTCACGGCCCCCATAGCGGAAGACGAACCGGCTATCCTTGTCGAGGACAAGCTCCCCGCCGTCATCCACATATACGATGCAGACGACGTAGTCACCGGGGGTCTCGCGAACCCTCACATGAAGACGAAATCCGCCCCGATACTCGAGGCGGATCATTTCACGTCCTGCTCTTGTCTCTTCGAGGGCCGAAGGCCACGTCTCTCGTTCTACGATGATCTTATGTTTGAACGCGGCCGTAACGCCGGGGGCAACCTCCCGGCTGATGCTGTCTCCCCCTCCGGCCCAGGCGCCCGGCGCCAGGAGAACAGCGAACAGCATTGTCATGACCACGATCGGTTTCACGATCCTCCCCTTGCGGTCGCACGTGACTTCATGACCGCGTTACAAGGCTGAATTGTGCATCACGTGTGCCACGAGACTGTCACAGAAGAGAAGCCCGCGGCTAACTCGCCTGCGGGCTTATGGTTCAGCTGACAGATTGGCAGGGCAAATTCACACAACTATGCCTTGGGAGGCAAGAAGCATCAACTTCGTTGACAGGAGAGAGGCTGCCCGACGACTCCGGAGCAGGATTGCTTGCACGAACGAGCGTTCACCCGCGTCTCCGAACCTTCCACGCCTCCTCGCACGGCCACTGACGCGCCCACTCGTACGTGGTGTACGGATAGCCCGTTGTCGCGCCCTCCTGGGGACGCACCTCGACGAGGTCTTCGATCTCGAAGCCAGAGCGGCGAAGCAGCCTGATCCACTCGCCGTGCGTCTGATGGAACTCCACGCCCGGATCGCCGGGCCACTCCATGCGGTACATGCCAAATGCCGGTCTCAGGAGCCGCTCCCCCGCTGCGACGCCGTCCTCATCGGGCATGCAGAGATTGAGGAGATGCGAGTTCCCAAGGAAGACGAGCCGCCCACCAGGACGGAGCAGCCGTGCCGCCTCCGGGACCCAGCGCGCGGGGTCGGCCCAGATGCAGACCCCATACTCGGAGATGGCGAAGTCGAAGCTCTCGTCGGGT
>DAOVNE010000190.1 GCA_030630395.1 Candidatus Eiseniibacteriota bacterium | reverse complement strand
TGGAGCTGGGTGAAGCGAACGTGTAGTCCGGGAGAACCGGAGGAAACGGTGTCATCTGCCCTGGAGAAACTGTCGGAACGCTGGTCTCGGGCGGCCCCGGCAGAGCGCTCTAACGCTCAATTGTACCTTACCGAGCTCGCTGACGCACTTGGAGTGGAGCGCCCACGTCCGAGCGGAGCCGGGTATGAGTTTGAGTACGCCGTGAGGGTTGTCGCGAGGGACGGGACCGAGACCGTCAAGCACGCTGATCTCTACAAGGAACGTTGCTTTCTACTCGAGGCCAAGGATGAAGCGCCCGAGACCTCGTCGGACATGCTCCTTCGGAGAGCCTTCGGGCAGGCCATCGAGTATGCCGTCTTCGTGCCGGGTGAGTCGCCGCCATACCTTCTTGTATTGGATGTCGCTGCTACGCTCATCATCTGGGATCGGTGGCACGGTACATATGGTGGTTTTCAGGCCGGCCGTCGCGTAGATCTTCGAGCCCTCTCGGGCAATCTAGATGACATCGAGCTACTGCGAGACATCTGGGAACGACCAAACGCGCGAGATCCGAGAGCGAGAGCAGAGTCGGTCACACGTGAGATCGCGCAGCACTTGGGAGAGCTGGCCTCTTCTCTGGAGAAGCGCGGGCACTCTCAGGAGGAGGTGGCCGAGTTTCTTATCCGCGTTGTGTTCACTCTCTTCGCGGAGGACATCGATCTTCTCAAAGAATCACCCTTTGAGAGACTCGTCGAGCTGACCCTCAGCGATCCCGAGGAGTTCACTGCCGGTGTAGAGGAGCTCTGGCGGGCGATGGATGTCGGTGCACGCTTTGGCGTCAGGAAGCTCCTTGAATACAACGGGCACTTCTTCCACGATGCGCGCGCGCTCCCACTCACACGCGATGATCTGGCTGTCCTTCTGGAGGCCGCAAAGGCCGATTGGGCGCAGGTGGAACCGAGCATCTTCGGTGCGCTGTTCACTCGAGCGCTTGATCCGGACGAGCGACATCGGATCGGTGCGCAATTCACACCGCCTCCTTTCGTTGAGAGGCTAGTGCGCGTCACGATAGAGGAGCCGGTGCGCGAGCGGTGGGTCTTGGTCCAGGCGGAGGTGATCCAGCTCCGCGAGCGCGGGCGTCCCCGGGATACAAAGGTCGCACTCAAGCGGTTGAGGAGCTTCCATGCGGAGCTGCGGGACATTCGCGTCCTGGATCCCGCGTGCGGCAGCGGCAACTTCCTGTACATGGCTCTCGCGGCTTTGAAGCGGATCGAGCTGGAGCTACTCCGGGAGATAGAATCGATCACCGGCAACCCCGAGCTCCAGATCGAAGAGGTCGACCCGTCGCAATTCTACGGCATCGAGATCAAGCCGTGGGCCCGTGAGATAAGCGAGCTGACCCTCTGGATTGGCTTCCATCAGTGGTGGCGTCAGACACACGGCTATGCCCAGCCGCCAGAGCCTGTTCTCAAAGATACCGGAACGCTGGAGTGCCGAGATGCGGTCTTGGCGTGGGACGAGATAAGAGAAGACCCTACGCGCTCGCGTCCCGATCCAACACCAGTCATGCCGAGTCCTGTAACTGGTGAGCTGGTTCCTGATCCGAAGGCGAAGCTGAAGTACATGGAGCACGTCAATGCGAGATTTGCTGACTGGCCCAGAGCTGATTTCATAGTTGGCAATCCTCCCTATATGGGGCGCGGCCGCCAGAGGGATGCGTTCGGGGACGGGTACGTCGACGCCCTCAGGGACACGTACTCCAGTGTTCCTGACAATGCGGACTACGTGATGTACTGGTGGTATCGTGCCGCACAGGAAGTGGCGTCTGGGCGAACGACGCGTGCGGGTCTCATCACGACGAACACCATCAGACAGAAGCACAATCGCGCCGTCGTTGAGAGCGCTGAGAAGGCAGGCGCCCATGTTGTGTGGGCCATCGCGGACCATCCATGGGTTGATGAGGTTGGCGGCGCTGCGGTGCGCGTTTCCATGACGGTGATCTCATCGGACGCACGAGGAGCTACCCTCCTAGAGGTGGATGATGACGCCGCGGTAACGAGGACATACGGTGTCGCGCGTCTGAACGCCGACCTCACCGCGCATGCTGACGTAGCTCGCGCTGCCTCGGAACCACTGCTGTCAAATGAGGGGCTGTCGTCGCAGGGATTTATCCTGGTTGGCAACGGGTTCATACTTGATCCCGATGAGGCCCAGCGCTTCTCAGACACCGATTCGACGGCAGCAGGGATCATCAAGCCGTACGTTACGGGGAGGGACTTGACCCGGCGCCGAAGGCGGCAGTATGTGATCGACTTCGGACTCATGGAGCACGATGAAGTGAGAGAACATGCGGTTCTCTACGATGTGGTGCGAGACCGCGTCAAGCCTATGCGAGACTCCAACAACGATCGCTCCACGCGTGAGAAATGGTGGCGCTTCGGACGCAACAGGGAGGAGTTCCGTCCAGCACTCGACGGGTTGCGTCGCTATGCGGCCACGGTTGAGACGTCCAAGCACCGCTTCTTCATCTTCCTGGACCGTGAGACCACACCAAGCCACACGGTCGTCTGTATCGCGCTGGAGGACTCCTACCACCTGGGAGTGCTCTCTTCGTCCGTGCACAGCGCTTGGGCTCTGAGTGCAGGTGGACGGTTGGGTGTCGGGAACGATCCCCGCTATCAGAAGGCCCACTGCTTCGATCCGTTCCCGTTTCCAGTTCCCTCTGATTCTGATCGTGACAGGGTCGCGGAGGTGATGAAGCGTCTTCACGAGCACCGCGATGCCGCCCTCGCGAGGTCGGATACTGCAACGATGACCGGCCTCTACAATGTTGTCGACAAGCTCAAGAACGGCGAGTCGCTGACGCCCAAGGAGAGGGACCTCCACGAGGTGACAGCGTGCGGTGTACTGCTCGACCTTCATAGTGAGCTGGATGAGGTTGTCGCGACTTGCTACGGCTGGACTTGGCCGCTCGACGATGTCGAGATCCTCTCGAGGCTGGTTGCTCTGCACGACGAGCGGTTCGCGGAAGAGGCGACTGGTCAGATTCGATGGCTGAGACCGGAATACCAAGCCACGAGATTCGCTCCGGAGGGTGGCGACGCGCAGACATCCATCACGATAGAGACGAAGCGAGAACGGAAACCAACGGTGCGGAAAAAGCCCCCTTGGCCAGAAGGCGCGCTTGAGCAGATAACGGCGGTCAAGGCCGCGGTCTCCGACTCGCCAGGAAGTACGGAGGAGATCGCTCGCCGCTTCACCGGTGCACGGAGAGTGCTTGTCGAGCGGCACCTTGAGACGCTCGATATGCTCGCAGAGGTCCGCCGAGGATCCGACGGGCGCTTCCACGCTTCCGGGAGGCCCGGTGGAGCCTAGCGCAAGGAGTCTCGATCTCTCCCCCCGGCCGATTGCGACGCGGAGGTTTCCACTTGGTTGCTGATCCAGAGCGAGTGATGCGACGCTACGAGGAACTCCACAGCGAGCTCTATGGGCTCGTGGATACAACTCCAGAGCGGGCTGTCGAGGCTGCGCGTTGTCTAGAGCCTGACGGCGTGCTTGATGACCTCGTCACGTCCGGTTTGAAGGGCGGCGTCCTTATCGACGCCGGGACTATCCTCAAGAGCCTCGAAATAGTTGCCGAGGGAACCTGTCTTCTCCGAGAGTTGGCTGAGCAGCATCCCGACCGATCCGATCTGCTCTACTCACTTGCGAACGGTCTCGTTGCCAGTGCCGACTTGTCCGACTTGGTTCCTCCCGAGTGGTCCCTGCGCACCAGCGAAACCAGGCGCGAGGCCAGACAGATGTACTGGATCGTCGCAAGTCAAGTTGATGATTCCAATCTCAAGGCGAAGTCGCTGACGAATCTTGGTAATGCGCTGCTGAGGGGCTATCGGGAGATTGAAGCCTACGACTATTACATGAGTGCACTGACTCATGATCCGGCGAACGGCGTAGCACTCACGGGGGCTGCGAAGATACTGCTTAGGTTCGCGGACGCTGGGTGGGGGAATAGGCTGGCCCTGCGAGCCGTAGCTGCGAAGCACCTTGAGTCAGCGAAGCAAACAGGCGAGAAGCTTCGCGACTTAGGAGGGGACGCCGCGTACGATGAACTCCAGAGCATGTTGGCGTCGGGGATCGAGGGCGGCGAGATGCCCGATCTGTCATCCGCGAGCGATTACGCGAAGTTCGTT
>DAOVNE010000052.1 GCA_030630395.1 Candidatus Eiseniibacteriota bacterium | reverse complement strand
GATTCAACCCCAGACAGGCTGAAGAACCCTCTCCTCAAGAATCTCATGGAACATGCTCTCGTCGAGACCGACGGCGATGTTCACCGTTCGCCCGTTGACGGCAGGACGAACAAGTGAGCGTCCGCGCGCAGGCCCACTCGTTACGACCTCAACGGATGCCGGCCTCGTCGTGATAATGGAAGGGAAGAGCGCAGCTGAAACGGCGAGCGCATCGTGCATGAACCCGCCATTCAGTCCCGACTCGTCCTCCTGGAAGCTCATATAGTAGTCGAGGGCGCGATAGAGAATCGCCGCCAGGTTCCGTCCCGGCTTCGCCAGGGCCTGGGTATCAGTCCGGCCCCCACTCCTCACCAATGATTCAAGCGCGTCTCTTGTGAGAGCCGTGCTCATTGTAACATCAAGGGGGATGATGGTTATGTCGAGTCCTGAGTTCAGAACCTCCGATGCCGCGTCGGGGTCGACGTAAAAGTTGAACTCGGCCACCGGTCCGGTATTCCCCGGCACATCGAACGCGCCTCCCATTATGACAATCCGCCTGTAGGCCGCCATTGCGGTCGGGTCGGTCCTGAGTGCAATCGCCAGATTCGTCAGGGGACCCGAGGCGACAAGCGACACGTCGTCCGGGCCATCGTGCGGGATGGCCGCGATTAGTTCGACGGCGGGTCTGGTATCCGCGGCATGATGCGGTGTTGGAAGCGAGTCAAGGAGTCCACCCAAGCCATCGTGGCCGTGGACCTCCGGAGCGATGATGAGAGGCTGGACGAGTGGCTCACATGCGCCGTGCGCAACAGGGGGAGGGTCCCCCGGTCTCAGCAGTTCGGTGATAAGGAGCGAGTTCCGTGTACATTGAACCACAGGCGCGTTCCCGGCGACGGTCGTTATGGCCTCGACCTCGAACTCCGGGGAGTTCATAGCGAGCACCATCGCGACCGCATCGTCTACACCCGTGTCCATGTCGAGGACGATTCTCATGCCGTAAGGAACTCCCTCCATCGCATAGCTGGGCGAAAGCCCGTGAGGGCAAAGAGCGTGTCGGATGATATGAGGCTGCCGTATTCCGGAAACCTACTTGGAAGCGTGAGATCAGGATACCACTTCTCGACCAGTTCGGCCGTGGGATAGATGGTCCCGTTGTCTGGTGCGCATATATATGCGGTGTGGGTTCCCGTTGGTAGCTCGGCTGCGAGCACTCGCGCGATGGCCTCTGCGACATCATCTCCATGCACATATGCCCAGAGTCCGGTGGCCCACTGATCAGGGCTCTCCACCAGTGTGCGGTAGCGGTCGTACTCACTTGGCACCCAGATCCACGGAGGGCGAAGGATGACGAGCGGTAGCGCACTTCCAATCTGATGTTCAAGGAGCGTCTCTGCAACGAACTTGCTGTTGCCGTAGGGCTCGGATGGAGAGGTGGGATGACCTTCGTCGATCGGCAGGTACGTGGGTCTCTCTTCTCCATTGCCAAACACGAAGCCGAGAACGGCTTCGCTTGAGACATGGATGAATCGCTGTACGCCGGCCTCGAGCGCTGCGCGCGCGACCTCAGCAGTCCCATCGGTATTCACAGTACGGAGTTCTTGTGGTGTTCCGAAAGAGGGGCCGGGGAGAGCGGCGGCGTGGACGACAGCAGTGGCGCCTCTCATGGCACGCGCTACGCCGGACCTGTCCAGGATGTCGCAGCGAACGTATTCGCCGACATCATCTCGCGAGGAGCGGATGTCGAGGTTCACGACACTATGCTCGTCTGCGAGTCTGCTCACGACCCGCCGGCCAAGGAGTCCGCTTCCGCCTGTAACGACGACACGCATTGTGAGAGCCCCCTTAGGCGCCGTCCACTCAAAATCCATCCTACCGCCGGCACCCCCAAGGATGCAATAGCCCACTCGTGCTACTCGCCGATGAGCTGAACGATCACCTCGCGCGCCCGTGGGCGTTCGTCGAAGTCGAGAAGAACAACCTGTTGCCACGTTCCCAAAACCGATTCGCCATTCACAAACGGTACCGAGAGGCTAGGTCCCACCAGGGCGGAGCGGATGTGACTGTGACCGTTGTGATCTCCCCATCTCCTGTGATGGCGCCAGTCCCTGTCCCTTGGGGCCAGCGTCTCAAGGACCTGTTTGAGATCCTCTATGACCCCGGACTCAAACTCGATTGTGGTTATCCCCGCCGTTGACCCCCCGATAAAGAGCGTCGCAACGCCGCTCCTGAGCCCGGAAGCCGCGATGGCCTGTGCGAGACCGCCCGTGAGATCGATGGTGTCTCCGTCTCCTTCTGTCTGGCATCTTATGGTGTCGGTGGCGACAGTCATCTGCTCCCCCCATTTCGCTCAGTGAACTATCCCTGCTACGCAGGTCATGTTATCCTGAACCTGGCGTTTGGAGAAGATCGTTCATCGCGGAGGATGAAGGAAATGAGCTACGGCACAAACCCCCAGTATGGCGACTGCTTTGACACGAGGGCGAGTCTCCAGTTCTACCTCGATCTTGCACGGGAGACGGCTGGTGACGTGCTTGAGCTTGGCGTCGGCACGGCGGAGCTGCTCTTCGAGATAGCGAAGCAAGGCCGCGACGTCTGGGGAATCGACCGCTCGCCTGAGGCGATCAAGGAGGCGAAGAAGAAGCGGCGAAACTACTACCCTGAGATATCAGGGAGGAGCAGGCTGGTCGTGGCGGACATGCTGTCGTTCGATCTCGGTCGCAGGTTCGGTTTCGTGTATGGGGCCTCATCGAGCATTCAGGGAGACAGCGCCGACGACCTGAGAGGCATATTCCGCACGGCGTCCGATCAGATGGTGGAGGGTGGGACATTCGCCTTCGACATCATGTCGCCGCGCAGTCTCCGCCGTACAGTCAACGTCCCTCCGGAGGAACGCGAACTTCCAGGCGGGCGGATCGTCATACGCTTTGTTGCCCAGACCTACTTCGATGGCGACGAGACAACGTCTTTCAATGTCCTCTACAAGGAACACATCCCAGGCAGGACCCGGTGCGACACGTACAGGGATGAGGTCGAGGTTGCCATCATCACACCTGACGTCATAGATGATGCGCTTGACTACGCCGGGCTCTCCCGGAAGGCGATCTACGGTGATTTCGCGCGCGCTCCCTACGACGACGAGAGCATGTGGATTGTAGTGGTGGCAGAGAAGGATCACACCTGAACCAGCACCTACGCTGGTCCCTCCCGATCCGCCCGGGCCATCTGAAACCCCCTCGTCATCAAGGAGGCGCGCTGGTCACTATTCGTCCGGTCGTCTCGTCCCTTATCCAGAAGCCCGCTCCCGCAAGACCTCTCTCGCAGTGGATCGAGTAGCGATGTCCTGCCACGGCATCCAGCAGCAATTCGGCATCTGCGCGATAGCCTGAGTAGACAACGGTCGCAGGAACAACGCGTCGGACAAGGATTGAGTGTCTACCTGGAAGCACCTTCACCTCCAGCACCGGATTGCCGCCACGCGACCGCGTTCTCTCCTCGTCCACCGCGAGGATCCCGAGATCCGACACACCCGCCACAACCGTTGCAGTCTCGGAGTCGGGGCGCTCCTGACCCAGGTACATGTGACACACACCGGGGCTGCACCCCATGAAGATGCCAACCACAAGAAGCAGCGCCGTGGATGCCGCGATATCACGCCACCACCGACGCGGCGATCCGTCTCCCGGCAAACCGTGTCGATTCATGATGAGTCACTTGCCGACTGCAAGCTAGTCAAGCTCGCAGTACCTCTCGATCTGCTTCGCCATGACATCAATGCTGGCGTCCCAGAAATCGCGCGAGCGGATGTCGATCCCGTAGCGCGCCGCCAGATCAGCCGCCTTCCCCTCGCCCGTGCTCCTGAGGAGTTCCTTGTAGCGCGGGATGAACGAGGTGCCCTCCTTCAGGTAGATCGCATACACGCCAAGCCCGAACAGGAGGCCGAACGCGTAGGGGAAGTTGTAGTAATTGTAGTGGTGACTGTAGTAGTGGGGTTTAAGCAGCCACATGTACTCGTGCAGGTGGTTCGTATCAAGCCCATCGCCGTAGGCCTGGCGCTGCGCATCGAGCATGATCTCGCAGAAGTCGTCCGCGGAGACAGTGGACTCGGCTCTCCGCGAGACCACCTCGGTCTCGAAGATGTAGCGCGAGTAGATGTCCACGATGACCTGGGCGGCGTCCATGATCTGATTCTCAAGGATGCCCAGCTGCGCCTCTGGTGGGGATGAGTCCAGCGCGGCATTGATGACTATCGTCTGACAGAAGATGGATGCCGTCTCAGCCAGAGTCATCGGTGAGCCCTGGCGCATCATCGGGAGGCCGATCTGGCAGTGGTTGTGGAACCCGTGTCCCAGCTCGTGTGCCAGTGTGCTCATCTGATCGAAGCTGCCGTCGAAGTTGGCGAGGATACGTGATTCATCGACCCCCGGAACTCGCATACAAAAGGCGCCGCCAACTTTGCCGTCGCGCGGCTCAGCGTCGATCCAGTTCTTCTCGAAGGCGTTCATTGCGTAGTCGGCAAGCTCGCTCGAGAATGTCCCGAACTGCTTAACAATGTAGTTCTTCACCTCCGGCCACGTGTATGAGAGCTCAACCGAGCCGACAGGAGCGAAGAGATCCCACCAGGGCAGACTTTCCTTACCAAGCTTCTTCGCCTTGCACTTGAAGTACTTCCTGAAGATGGGGAGGGAGGCCTTCATCGATGTCAGGAGCGCATCGAGCGTCTCCTTGTCGATCATATTGTCATCGAGGGATTTCTCGAGGACGCTCTCGCGTCCGCGGCGCTTCGCGAGCGTCAAGGCGGTGCCCTTGACGCCGTTCAGGGCGAAGGCGACCGGCTCTCGTATGGTCGCCCAGCCCTCTAGCTCCGTTTCGTAGGCGCGCCGACGAACGTCCTCATCCGGGTTGTTTGAGAGGTTGCGAATAGCCGTCATCGGCAACATCTCCGTCTTCCCGTCCTGCTCGAACGGCATCTTGAGCTGGCTCGTGACCGTGCCCTGAAGCATGCTGAGGCTTTCCCCGCCGGAGAAGACCAGGAGCTCGGATGCGAGGTTCTCCATCTCGGGCGTCATCCTGTACTTGCTCTGTTCCGCGATATCCACGAGCGCCTGCCGGTGCTCCTTGACGACGGGTGATCGGTCACAGAGAGCATCGAGAGCCGGGGCGATCGAGCCGATCCACGCCTCAAAGAGGACGAATGAGTTCGAGAGTCTCACGCCGAGCAGTCGGAGTTCACTCTCCTTCTTCGCGGCGATCTTGTCGTAGGTGTTCGTCGTGGTGAAGCCACTGATGAACGCCCCGAGTCTTCTTCCAAGGACCATGGTCTCGTTCAGGAGGTTGATCAGGGCCTCGAGTGCTGCGGCCGCTCCGTCAAGATCCTTCGGTGCGGCCTCGAGCCGTTTGATGCCCTTATCCTCAATGAACGACTCGAGCTTCCCAAGAAGCCCCTCGTATTCCTTCTTTCCGGCCGCGAGGTCGTCTGCCTCAAGGCCTGTGTAGATGTTGGACATATCCCAGCGGGGAAGCTTCTCGCTCACATTCTGCATTCTGACCCTCCCAGGCTCTTGATGTTATGGCTCCATAGATACTACCATCCTCGGGGGGTGTGCAAAAGAGCCACTCTGCGAGATGTGCCGGACACGGCGCAGGAGCATCAAGTGAAACACCCAGGCGCCGGCGGTGTCCAATAGGCACAGATGCCGGTGCACGATGAAGACCCTTTCAGAGGAGGTGTTCCATGAAGGCTGTTGCCGCGCTCGCGCTCGTAGGAGTCATGCTGCTGGTTATTGCAGGCCCGGCGGATGCCAGGTTGATACAGAAGGACTTCGATGAGAGCTTCGACGTCAGCGAAGGAGTGCGCCTCTACCTCACACACGGTGACGGAGATGTCACGATCACTCCCTGGACACAGGACATCATCAACGTCAAGGTGAGATATCGCGTGGACGTCGAGATGATAGGCTGGGGGAAAGAGCCCGATTTCGATGTTGAGTTCAGAAGCACGGACGATGCGATCTATGTCGCAGGCAAGGAGAGGGATTTCCCAATCGTCGGATACCGGCGCGTCCAGAGACACGAGTATTCGTACACGATCTCAGCACCGTCCTACGCGATTCTCCACCTGAACGGAGACGATGGGGACATTGTGATCACGGATTGGAATGCCGACATTGACTGTCGTCTGGATGATGGCGACATCTCACTTACGGATGTGTCCTGCGACAGAGTCCAGCTGGAGCTCGACGATGGTGATGTTGAGATAGTGCGTTTTCAGGGAAGTCTCAAGGCACGAACCGACGACGGCGATATCACGGTCTTCGATGGACAGATGAAAGACGTGATGATGGCGACGGACGATGGGGATATCGATGTCTCGGAGTCCACAGGGAGCTTTGAGATCCAACTGGATGACGGGGATGCCACCCTGCGGACGGTTGACGCCGAGCATCTTAGGATGAGGGGTGATGACGGCAATCTCGTGATCGAACTCGTCGGCGGAGGTGCTGTCGATGTCGATGTACTGGTGGATGATGGAGACGTCTCGTTGAGATTACGAGCCGATGTCTCCGCCATGCTCGAGATCACCATGGACGATGGAAGTGCTAAGGTCGATCTTCCCCAGATCACCGATCTTGTGGCGGGGGAGGGCCGAGTGACGGGCCGGCTCGGAGACGGCGAGGGCTCGATCAGGATCCAAACGGATGATGGCACTGTACGAATCAGGGAGGCTACGAAGTAGCTCTTATTCCCCGTACGCATCTGGAACCCGCCGGGATCTCACGGCGGGTTCCTTCCGTCCACCATAGGGCACGCCTCTTGCTAATCATGATCATGATGAGACGACGGGCCGGCACCTGTCATCGCACAGGTGCATGTGGCGGGGGTCACGATTGATGAGGGATGTTCAGCATCTTGCATATCGCATAACCAATGCGGTGCATGACACCGAGGATATCGGTCAGCTCTACCGTACCATCAAGGATGAGCTGAGCGAATTCCTGGCTACAGAGAACTTCTTCATAGCGCTGTACGACAGGGTGAATGACACCATCTCCCTGCCTTACTTCGTGGACTCCGTCGACCAGAACGAGTTCCAAGTGTTCCCCGCCGGCAAGACCATGACCGCCTATGTCATCAAGCGCAACGAGCCCCTTCTCGCTACCAGGGAAGAGGCGGATGTGATGATCGAGAACGGCAAGGTCGAGATGATCGGCACGCCATCCCAGGTCTGGCTCGGAGTGCCTCTGAGGGTCAACGAAGAGGTTACCGGAGCCCTGGTTGTGCAGAGCTACACCGACAGCGAGGAGTTCGGTGAGAGCGACCTCGAGCTTCTGACATTCGCATCGGATCAGATCGGTCTGGCCATCGAGCGGAAGCGCGCGATGGAGGAGGTGCATAAGCAGCGAGAGGAGATGCAGACGATCCTCGATTCCATGCCCGCACTCATCTCCTACAAGGATCTCGACGGGCACTACGTTCGCGTCAACCGCGCGCTCACACAGGCGACCGGTATCCCGCAGGAACAGTGGGTTGGAAAGACCGCCTTTGAAGTCTCACCGGATCTCGCCGCACGGTATCACGAGGACGACGAGGAAGTCATCAAG
>DAOVNE010000075.1 GCA_030630395.1 Candidatus Eiseniibacteriota bacterium | reverse complement strand
GTCGGCGGGAAGTTGTACCAGAACTCATAGTACTCGCGATCGGACAGGACACTGCTGGTCGTCTCAAACCGGTTCTCGACGTCCTTCGCGAAGATCTCGAACACATGCTTCTTGTTGCCGCCAGTCGGGTTGTTGTGACTGGATATGTAATGCTCATTCGACGGGTAAGTGTTCGATGTGAAGTACCACTCCCCAGTGTAGGGCGGTCCCTCGTATGTGAACCCCTTCTGGAATCCGATATCGAGCGTGATCCAGATCTCGATGACGCCTCCCTCGATCCCCTCATCCTCCTCGAGGTCATGAGCATCCCAGCGGAACCAGATCGTATCGCGGTCGGACACTGTGAGTGTGCCGCTGGGCTCCGGAGGATTGATGATCTCAGAGTCAGGGTCATAGTTCATAACGAATTTCGCGTTCTCGGGGAAGTTCTCCGAGCCGGTTTCGTCCCTGGCCTTGACGTAGAAGAAGTGCGTCCCGCTCGAGATGTCCTCTTCAGTCGCGGTTGTGGCATCCGACCACTCGGAGAAGGGGTCAGAGTCGAGTCTATAGCTGAACTCAACCTCGGCTCCCAGACCGTCGGGGTCGTAGCCTTCCCACAGGAAAGTACAAGGGGTGGTCATCAAGACCGTATCCTTGTAGCCCGGGTTGTAGTTGTCGCCCTGGGGGTCCTCTGGACCGTCGACTCTGTACAGTGAATCAACGACGGGCTGGATCGTCCAGGCGTCGAAACGGACTCGCGCCGGATTCGGGTCCAACGCTCCCTCGTTGTCGACTGAGCGCACGAAGAACGTATGCCGCCTTGTCTCACCTGCAGTGTCGATCTGTGCCTTGAAGAGCCGGTATGTACTGTCCGTGAACGTCCAGGCGCTGGGGTCTGCTCCCACGCCGGGCACCGTGTCGTCCCATGCGAAATAGTAGCCCGCCACGAACCCATCCGGATCGCTCCCGGCCCAGCGCATGAGCACTCTGGAGTTCATCTGGTCGCCTGGGGCCGGCGCGCTCGTCAGGCGCGTATCGGGGGCGAGGTTCCTGTCAACCAGGAGCTTCTCCTCCTTGCGACAACCTGTCATAAAGAGCATCGCTACCAGCGGTAGTGCGAGCAGAACGGTTGCGAGGGTGCCGGCTGCCAGTCTCCGGAACGGAATCATGATTATCTGTCCCTCCGTACTCTGTCTGTTGGTGAAGGCGCACATTCATCTTGGGGGCTGGTCCAATCAGCTCCGCGCCTGCGATTCCGCCGGTTGCGCATCCTCATTATCGGCAAGATCGCTCCAGGTGCAGAGACCGTTATGTTCACGGCCCCCCCGCAAGGGGTCACCTTGAGACGGGGGGAACACAAGGTCATTATACCGCCAGGGGGGCACATGTCAATACCAAAAACCCCGCGTCCGGATGGCGGGATTGCGTGTCCCGCAACAGGTTAGACGATTCCTGAAGGCCACAATTCCATTGACACCTGAAGCGCACGTCTGTACAATCCCAAACAAGTGGAGGGGAGAGAGCCGTCGTCCTCCACGCGAGGGTGTTTAGGAGTATGGGACCGGACTCCCTACGGTCTTCACGCGAAACGCATAGGGGGAAGTCAGGACTGAGTGTTGGATTGGGTCTCCCACAGGGACCCTGGAGACGAAGTTGAGCCTGGGTGATGCGGCTCATCCGAGCATTGGAGTCTGCCCGCCGAGACCTACGGTGAAGGCGTGGCACAGAGGGGGGAATCAGAGTAATGAGAAGAATCCTCTACATCGTTCCAGTCGTGCTGATGGTCATGATGCTGGCAGGACCGGCAAGTGCGCAGATGGAGGGTGGCGCGGCAGCGATGGTGGAGACCACCGTCGTCGATACCGCATTCGTAGACACCACCGCCGTCGATTCGTTGGCAGCTGTGGTCGAGGAGCCCGTCGCGCCCGTCGCCGAGACAACGTCCGGCGGTGGTTTCCGCACGAGCGGCCTCGTAGAGTTTTTCAACAAGGGTGGCAGGTTCATGTGGGCGCTTCTTGCGCTCTCCATTCTCGGCCTGGCGGTCACAATAGAGCGGGGAATCACACTTCACAAGGCCGACACCGACGTCCGCAAGCTCATGGAGAGTGTCGTCGGTGCTCTCAAGAAGGGCAAGATGGACGATGCTCTGGGTATCTGTGCCGACACCCGCGGCCCGATCCCGCAGATTCTCCACGCAGGGCTTCTGAAGGCCCGCAAGGGCACAGAGGCAATGGAGAAGTCCATCGAAACGGCCGGTATTATTGAGATGTCGTTCCTGGAGAGAGGCCTGATCCTTCTCGCCACAGTTGCGAACATCGCCCCGCTTCTCGGTTTCCTGGGAACGGTTTCAGGAATGATCGGGGCGTTCGAGGCGATCGCCCAGGCCGAGCAGGTCAGCGCGAAGCTCGTCGCCAGCGGTATCTCTGAGGCCCTGATCACCACGATGACTGGTCTCATGATCGCGATTCCATTCCAGATCGCGCACAACCTGTACGTTCAGCGCATCGACCGCTTCGTCGTCAAGATGGAGGACAGCGCTTCCGAGATGCTCGATACCTTGCACGACATGGATCTCATCGGCAAGTAGCAGGGTAACGGCTGTCCGCAACGCGAGGAAGGCCCTCGAATGGCAATGTTCAGTAGAAGGTCGAAGATATCTGCCGATATGGTCGGTGATTCGGCCATGTCCGATGTCGCTTTTCTGCTCTTGATCTTTTTCATTGTCAGCACGACGTTCCCGGAGATCGGTCTACCGCTGATCCTGCCGAGCGCGCAAGGCGAAGTGAAGCAGATTAAGCGCGAGAACGTCATGCAGGTCGTGACAGCGAGGAGCGGCGCTCACTTCATCAACCTTGAAGTGGAGCCCACCGAGTTGTCGCAGATCAGAGTGCTGTTGAAAGAGCGATTGGCAGAAAACGAGAACCTGATCATTTCGATCGAGACTCATCCCGAAGCGCCGTATGGGAGTATGGTCGAGGTGCTGGACACCGTCTGGGTCGTCTACGACGAACTCAGACTGGAAGGCATTAAGCGCGAGAAGCGCATCTCGCTCAAGGCGCTCGAACTAGAATAGCAGTTGGAGGTATCAATTGGAGCTGCGAAGAAAAGAGGGAAGTGGAGCGAAGATCCCGACGGCTTCGATGGCGGACATCGCGTTCCTGCTGATCATTTTCTTCATGGTCACCACGATCTTCAAGCTCGAGGAAGGACTGCCGATCTCGCTACCGAGATCGCAGGCCGGTGAGAAGATCCCGAGGGAGAAGATAGCTCACATCTGGGTGGACGCTGCAGGGACCGTGGCCATTGATGATCTCGTCGTCGGCATGACCGATATCGAGCCTCTTGTGCTGGCGAAGCTGCGGGAGAATCCGGCGCTCATTATCGCGTTCAACACTGATGAGAATGCCCCGTACGGTGTGATGGACGAAGCGATAGAGCAGTTGAAGCGAGCGAACGCTCTGAGCGTCTCGTTTACTACGACGCTTGAAGAGAGCTAGTCGGACCGCGCGGAATTCAGTGACCGGAAGATGAAGTGAAAGGCGTGAGAGAATGAGTCCTTACATGACGGTGCACATGACGGCGGAGCAGCGCCTCAAGGATTCGTATTCCAGGATGTTCAGGAATGCGTTTCTGATAGCGTTCGCTGTGCATATTGTGGCCTTCCTTACGATACCGGAGCTCAAGATCCGCCCCTACAAGCTTCGTGAGAAGCAGTCGATAGAGGCGATCGCGATTCCGGATCAGTTTGAGGTTCCGCCACCTCCCAAGGAGGAGGTGAAGAAGAAGATCGTAACCGAGATAGCGCCGAGTGATGATGCGCTAGCGGAAGAGACGATCGCATCGACGGAGCTGGACGTCGAGGCTCCGCCGGAGCTTCCACCGGCGCGAACGCGTGCGGAGTTCTTCCTGTCGTACGACGAGGCGCCCGTGGTTATCAAGCAGGTCCTGCCGGTATATCCCGACATGGCGAGGGACGCGGAGCTCGAGGGTGTGGTGCGCGTGCTGATCGGGATCGACGAGTTCGGAAACGTGGTGGAAGCGCAAGTCATCGGTTCGGTGCCCGGCCTCGACAGGGCGGCGCTGGATGCGGTCTACCAGTGGAAGTTCAAACCGGCCAAGCAGCGTGACGTTGCTGTTCCGGTGCGGATATCTGTACCGATCAGGTTCACGCTCACGGGTTAGCTCTTGTGCGCAAGGGCATTCGGTGGCATCGATCTCGGGGGGGATTGTCGAGTGGCGGCCGGAGCTCAAAGGGACGCGCAGATGGGCACGAGTGTGCGTTAATAAGCCCTGATGATGAAACCATAATGAGTTTGTATGTGTCAAAAAGGGCAGCGCGGGCCCGAGCCGCTGCCCTTTGTCTATTTGGAGGGGAGCGGTGACCGGTCTGTGGCCAGTCCTTTCCGTACGTGGGAGCGTGGTCGCGGGTGGTGGAGTCATTGTTCGATATCTCGGGTGAGACGCAGGAGGAGAGAGATGTCAGAGAGAGAAATGGACACAGCGGCCTCGGTCAATCGCCCGAGTCCATGGGGATGGATGGCCGGGGTCGTCATGGATCCGGGCAACACCTTCACACAGATCGCCGGGAACGTGGCAATCAAGGAACCAGCCAAGCCCGACAAGACACGTGATCACACGAAATGGTGGCTGCCTGTAGTCGTTGCCGCGATCATCACGGCCGCGATCTCCTTGTACATCGTTCCCAACATCGTGATGCCGATGCAGAGCGAGGCGATCCGTGCGTCGGTCGTCGATCGTGGAGGCAGTCCCGAGGACGCTGAGATGGCGCTCTCCATGGCATCCAAGTTCGCGCTGCCGTCTGCCCTGATAGGTGCGCCGATCCAGACATTTGTCACGCTCTTCCTGATTGCCGGAATCTTCCACCTGCTCTTCCGCATGGTCGGCGGAAAGGGCTCGTTCAGAAACGCGCGCGCCGTAGTCGCGTACGGTATGATCATCGGTACTATCGGGAGCCTTGTGAAGCTCCCGATAATGATATCCAAGGAGACGATGTTCGTTGAGCTGGGTCCGACGATCTTCCTGCCTCAGCTCGAGCCGTCCGACAAGCTCTACAAGTTCCTCTTCACGGGCCTCGATCTGTTCTCGATCTGGTGGCTCGTCATTCTCATCATAGGTCTGGCCGTCGGCTACAAGGTCTCGAAGGGCAAGGCGGCGACCGTGGTCGTGCTCGCCTGGCTCGCCATGTCGGCGCTCATTGCCATGATACCAGGAGGTGGATTCGGTGTTTCCGGTTAGAGCGGATATTGGGCGGATCCTCGGTGTCCTCATCGTCGCAGCCGTGATCGTGGCTGTCCCGGCGGCCGACGTCGGCGCCCGCATGTATGAACTGGACGAGTGCATCGAGATAGCAATCGCGAACAACACAACGCTCGCGAGATCAAAGACGAGTCTGTCGAGCGCAGATGCCGCGTTGATGTCGAGTTGGTCCGGCGTCCTCCCGCACGTCTCCGCGAGTCTGTCCTACAGCGATGTCACGACGGCAGTCGGAGGAGTGAGTGCCGGAAGCGAGAACTACAGTGGCAGCATCGGTCTTAGTCAGACGCTCTTCGACTGGGGGACGTTCTCAGGGATCTCCGGTGCGCGCCACAGCAGGAGCTCGGCCGCCCACACGTTGGAGTCGTCCAGACGTGATGCGGTGCTGGCGACGAGACGAGCCTACTACGGACTGCTCAAGGCCGAGAAGCTCCTTGAGGTGCAGGTCGAGGCCGTCGGTCTGGCGATGGAGCAGCTGAGAAAGGCCGAGAGCCTCTACAAACTCGGGTCGGCTTCGAAATCGGACTATCTGAAGGCCGAGGTCGAGGTCGGACAGGCGGAGCTTGCGAGGATCGCGGCGGATTCGGGCGTGCGCACGGCCCGCCTCTGGCTTCTGTATACTCTCGGCATCGACATCAGCACGGAGATTGAGGTTACCGACCCTGCGGAACTCGGCGAGGACGAAGCTCTGGACCTGGATGTGGAACAGGCCATCAGACGCCGTCCGGACGTGCGCGCGCAGGAGGAGGCGCTCGAGGCCGCTAGAAGATCGCTCTCTTCTGCAAAGGCGAATAGGTTGCCGTCGTTGTCTCTCACGGCATCGTACGGAACGGGTGCCGGCACCCTGGCTGATCTCGGTGAACACTACGATGAGGACTACACGCGTTCGTTCGGTCTGACCCTGTCTCTGCCGATCTTCAATGGCCTCGCTACGAAGGCGAGCATAGACAACAGCAGGGCGAGTCTGAGGAACTACGAACTGTCGCTGCATGACGCGAGGCTCTACGCCGCATACGAGATCGAAGGCGCGAGAATCAGCGTGATCGAGCAGCGCCGGAGTGTTGAAGTGTCGGAGAAGGTCGTCGAACAGGCCAGTGAAGAGCTCAGGATTTCTGAGGAACGATTCCGTCTTCGCGCAGCGAGCATGCTTGATCTCATCTACGCGAGACTGGCTTACTCACGGGCACGGGCGGATCTGGTGAAAGCTCGCTACGACCATGAGATCGCGGAAGCCGAACTCAAGACCGTGCTCGGCTACTAGCTAGACGAGAGGGAAGCAGGCGGCACATCTGGGGGTGTGGTTCATGGCCAGCAAGAAGAGGAACATCATTGTTCTTATCGTGATCGCGGTTGTCGTTGCGGGTGCTCTATACGCCAACCTCGGCCTCGACAGGAAGGACAGGACCGACGTCACTGTCGAGGAGGTCGAGCGTGGAGAACTTGTCGCCAAGGTCTCGGGTCCCGGCAGAGTGAGGGCTGAGACCAAGG
>DAOVNE010000318.1 GCA_030630395.1 Candidatus Eiseniibacteriota bacterium | reverse complement strand
CCCCGTGCCCCCATCCACTCGCGTGCGAATTTCTCCGGCGTCGGCGTCCGCTTGATCTCACCCGTCTCCAGGTTGATGCGAACGATCGTTCCTCCGAATCCGTTCATTGTCGGTTTCCTCCCGGGGTTCTTGTTCAGTGTTCGCTGTGCTCCAGGCACCCGTGCTACTCGACCGCCGTGAGCGCTCCGGTGTTACAGACCTCCGTGCACTTCATGCAGAGGTCGCACATGATAGGTGTGGGAGCGTCGGCGTGTACGAACATGACATCGAACGGGCAGACCTCCACACAGATGCCGCAGTCCGTACAGGTCTCCGGGTCGATGATGTAGGCGTCACCAACAAGCGAGATGGCGTCGACGGGGCAGGCTTCCATGCACTTCCCGCATTGGACGCAGAGTTTCGGTGTGTAGACGCCCGGGTCGGGGAACTCCCCGTCGATGTGGATCGCGGCTTTCTTCGGATTGATCTCGCCGTAGTGATGGATCGTACATATCTGCATACAGAGTTTGCAGCCAGTGCAGTTCTCCTTGGCCACCTTTATCTTCATTGCATCCTCCGTGGAGCCGATGTGTCTCTTGCCCGCGGCGCCGGCGCACATGTACAGTGCCTGGGCCCTAGCGGTAGTGCTACTCCTCGTCAGCTATGACCGCGCAGCGAAGCTCTATCTCTCCGCCTCCCTCGATTCCCTTAAGCGCCGTGCTCATTCCCAGGACGGCGGACGCCATCACATCCTGGACGAATGAATTCAGCTTGATCTCTTCGCCGTCGATGAAGAGACGTGTAGACCACATCTCTCCGCCGCCGGACGCCGCCAGCTTCTCGATTAGGTCGCAGATCCCACCGATATCACCCCTGTCGAACGTCGTCCCCTTGTATTCGTCGGGGGCGTCCCCGACAAGAGCGACGATTCCCTCGAGCTTGCCGATTTCGAGATCCCCGCCCGGCATCACGATCTTCTTCCCGGGCACCTGTTTGAACCCCTCTGCCAGGACGATCTCGTCGGAGAGGGCATCACGGAACGAGATCCGGTCCAGGCCCTCCGTGGCACCGGAATGAAACGCGATTGTTGAACCCGTGCCTGCCAGAACAGACGTGCTCGCTCCAGCGTTCCTGATGCGAGCCGTATCGGTATCCTCGTTGTCAAACCCGGGCTCCGAGTGCGTGTGCTTGACGTAGCAGACGCTCCGGCCGCGGCCAACGAGTTCGCGGGTTATTCCCTCGATGAGTGACGTCTTGCCTGTCTTCTTCGCTCCGACTATCTGAATCCATGTGTTCGGCATCTCTCACCTCAATCTAGTAACGAAGCGCCAGCGCGGCTGCGACTCCCGCCACGCCTGATCCGACCGCAGCAACTCGATAGACCGCCCACCGTGCATCGGTCCATCTCTCCGATGCCAGGAGGAGCTTGCGGGCGATGGTCAGCCCCGCCCAGGCCGCCGGAATGGCGAGAACGGTTGCGATGGCTCCCTGGACGAACATGTAATCGTTCATCTTGCCGGCGATCGACCAGTACGGGTTGAGAAGGACGTACTTCGCGAACGGTCCGAAGGCGATGAACGAAGCGAAGGTGACGAAGGCAGAGATCGCGAGGACACCACCCACGGAGACCGACTCCGCCCGGCGCGTCTGTCGTGCCTCATACATGCTGAAAGCTATGTCGAAGATGGCGCCGACCATGAGAACCGCAGCTATCTTGCAGCCCCAGACCGGATGCTGCAGGAACTTGAATGCCCCGGCGATGGCGGCGAGAGATAGTGAGCTTCCCGGCGTAGCCCAGAGGCGCCGGGCAAGCACGAGGAAGATGATACCGATGGCCGTCAGTATCGGCGCGCGCGGGATCGACCGGGAGAGAGCCATCTCTCCGAGGCCCAGCTCTGAGAGCCCCCACAGCGAGCCGAAAAGCACCAAGCTTAGGACAATGAGGCGCTTCGAGTTCATTGTTGATTTCCTCCAGAAGCATGAGAGGGAGTCCGCCTCGCGCGGTGCGTGGCGATTATGAGTGTGCGTCCAGGTGGGGCCAGGTCGCATTGCGACCTGGCCCGCTTGCATATTCTAGCAGAGCGCACGGGCCAGCGCACCCGATTCCATGCACAGTCTGCTCGTTGACCGCCCTTCAGGGATTGGGTATAATATGAGGCTCATGATATCAGGCTCCTCAAGGGTTCTGGCCCCGCCTCGAATCGGCTTCTCCGGGGCGGTTCGCTTCGTACAGGAGAAACAACGTGGTAGATGTGGAAAAGAGGCTCGCTAACCGGGCCAGAGGCAAGGAGCCGTCGCCGATCCGCGAGCTTCTTAAGTATCTCAAGATCGACGGCATGATCTCGCTCGGTGGGGGCTATCCGAATCCCGACACGTTTGTTTTCGAGAGCGTGGACATACGCTTCAAGGGAGGAGCCACTGCGACGCTTGAGGGGAAAGAGCTCTCTGTCGCTTCGCAGTACGGTCCCTCCGATTCTCATGTCGCGCTGAAGACAGAACTCACGGCTTGGCACAAGTCGAAGGACGGAGTTGAACTCGGTGGAGATCAGCTCGTCGTCCTGAACGGATGTCAGGAGGGCCTCTTCATCATGGCCTACGTTTTCACCGACGAGGACGACAGCATCGCGCTCTCCGAGCCCGCGTACCCGGGAGCGCTCTCAGCATTCAAGTCGTTCACGAGGAACTTCGTCTCCGTTTCCCTGGACGAGCATG
>DAOVNE010000119.1 GCA_030630395.1 Candidatus Eiseniibacteriota bacterium | reverse complement strand
GCCCGGCGGCGGAGTTCGTGAAGCTCGCCGGTCGTTTCAGAGCGGATATCAAGTTGAGCAAGGACGATCTGACTGTTGATGGGAAAAGCATCATGGGAGTCATGATGCTCGCAGCCGAGCACGGCAGCTCCCTCATCGTCACCATTGAGGGGTCGGATGAGGAGGAGGCCATGGCGGTGCTGGCCGAGTTCCTCGAGACCAACTCTGACGAGGAATAGCATTTGCTTCTTGATCTGTCGAAAATAGGGAAGGCGAAGGTCATCGAGGGCATCCCGGCATCTCCCGGGATCGTCATCGGCAAGGCCTTCATCATGGACACCGAGCGGCCGCACGTGTCGCACGAGACGATCTCCGAAGAGGACGTCGAGCGTGAGGTAGAGCATTTCATGGCGGCCGTTCAAGACACCCGCGAACTCCTCGTGCGCCTGCGCGCAAAGCTCGCGGATGAGCTGGGTGAAAGCCACGCCAGGATGTTCGACGCTCATCTCATGATGCTCGATGATTCCATGATCATCGACGGGACGCTGAAGCGGATACGCGAGAGCAGCTGCAGAGCCTCGCTCGCCCTGACGGAGACCATGGGGCAGATCATCAAGGTCATGGGGCGTACGAAGGACGAGTACCTTCGCGAGCGGGTCTACGACATAAAGGACATCGAGCGCAGACTTCTCATGCACCTGCTTGGGCGAAAGGACGGGTGTCTGGCCGATCTGGAGGATGAGGTCATCATCGTTGCGCATGATCTCCCGGCCACCGTCACCGCATCGATGCGCCGAGAACGTGTGAAGGGTTTCGTCACAGAGGTGGGAGGACGTACGTCGCACGCATCGATCATGGCGAGATCACTGGAGATACCTGCCGTCGTCGGGACCCACTCGGTGACGGACGCCGTGGACCAGGGAGAGATGGTCATAGTCGATGGCATCACGGGGATGCTCGTGCACGATTTCGATGACGCCGTGCTTGAGTACTACCGTGACAGGCAGAGAGAGTACAAGGAGTTTGAACGGCAGCTCCTGCTTGTTAAGGATTATCCGGCGGTGACGCGGGACGGACACAAGTTCGCGCTCTGGGCGAACATCGAGCTTGCCGAGGAAGTGGACTCCGCTAAGGCGCACGGAGCGGAGGGGATCGGGCTCTTCAGGACAGAGTATCTGTTCATCGCCAGAGACGATATCCCATCTGAGGACGAGCAATACGAGGCGTACCGGAGAGCCGTCGAGACGATGGCTCCGGGGCCCGTGATCATCAGGACACTCGATGTGGGCGGCGACAAGTTCATCGCCGGGGGCGAGCACCAGCGTGAGGCGAACCCGTACCTCGGGTGGCGGGGGATCCGCTACTGCCTAGGGCAGCCGAATCTCTTTATCCGGCAGCTAAAGGCAATCCTCCGCGCGAGCGCACACGGTGAGGCTCGCATCATGTTCCCGATGGTGTCGTCGCTGAACGAAGTGAGGGACGCCAAGCAGGTGTTAGAGGCGGCGCGTCAACAGCTGATTAGCGAGGGCAAGGAGTTCGCGGAGTCGATCGATGTCGGCATAATGATAGAGACCCCGGCTGCGGTCGTTCTGGCCAAGTTGTTTGCGGAGGAAGTGGATTTCTTCAGCATCGGCTCGAACGATCTCATTCAGTATACGCTCGCGGTGGACCGCGGAAACGACCGCGTGGCATACCTCTACGATCAGTATCACCCGGCTGTGCTGTCCCTGATTCGCGACACCGTCCAGGCCGCGAGAAAACAGAAGATCCCGGTGGGGCTGTGTGGGGAGATGGCCGGAGACCCACTCGCGGTGTTGCTGCTCATCGGCCTTGGGTTGGACGAGCTGTCGATGAGTCCTCTGGTGCTTCCCGAGGTGAAGAGCATCATCCGCTCTACGAGCTACAGGTCAGCCAGGAAGACGGTCGCGCAGGCACTCGATATGGCGACCGGGTCGGAGGTGAGGCGCCATCTTCAGCAGATTTTCAAGAAGGCCTATCCTGAGATAAGTGCAACGGAGATGATTGAATGAGCGTACTCAATGACAGAGAGACGATTGTCGCCGGTGATCCAGGAGGAATGCTGGGCCATCTGGAAGGCTTTTCGAGTCAGCTGCGTGTGGCCGCTGGAATCGGTGAGGATTGCGCCATCTCACGGAGCAGCAGTGGAATCTCATCCGTGGTCGTGCTCGGCATGGGGGGCTCCGCCATAGGAGGGGAGTTCGCTCAAGGGTATCTCTACGACAGGCTGCGAGTGCCGATGCAGGTGGTCCGGAATTATCGCCTTCCGGCGCATGTGGGTCCCGACACCTTGGTGATAACATCGAGCTACTCAGGGAACACCGAGGAGACTCTTGCGGGTTACTCGGAGGCCGTGTCGAGGGGCGCTAGGCCTATCTGCTTCACCACCGGTGGTGAGCTGGCACGGAGAGCCAACGAGGCCGGACATGACGTCATAGCCATCCCAGCGGGGCTTCCCCCGAGGGCGGCGCTCGGCTACAGCCTCGTGCCGTTGTTGAAAATACTGGGGAGATTGGGACTGGCGCCTGATGCGACCCCCGAGATCGATGAGGGGATCGAGATGGCTGCGGAGCTGGCTTCCGAGTACGGAGCAGCCATACGTTCGGACGCAAACCCCGCGAAGGACCTCGCGGAGTGGCTCCACGGGCACGTACCCATCGTGTACGGATCGGCGCCATGGGTGTCTGTGGTCGCGACGAGGTGGTGTGGGCAGTTCTCGGAGAACTCCAAGATCGTGGCTCACATGAATGAACTGCCGGAGATGAACCACAACGAGATCGTTGGCTGGAGCGCCCACAGCCCGCTGACAGACACGGCGCGGGTCGTGTTTCTGTGCGACAGCGAGGATCACAAGCGGGTGGCCAGGAGGATCGAGATCACAAGAGAGTCCATCGCCGCAACCGGGGCTCTGGTTCGCTCTTTCGAGAGCAGGGGAGCGTCCCGACTGGCGAGACTGCTTTCACTGGTCACTCTCGGTGACTTCGCGAGCTTGTACCTGGCCGTTCTGGCAGAAGCTGATCCGACGCCCGTTCGTCCGATAGACAAGTTGAAGGCAGCGCTTGCCGACAGCTAGACAAGGACTTGCTACTCTGCCGGACGCGTCGTTCCGGAGGAGCGCGTACGAAAGGAACCTACATGAGGGCGATTATCCCGGCCGCCGGGATCGGTACGAGACTGCGGCCTCACACTCACACAGTGCCGAAGGCGCTCGTGCAAGTGGCAGGCAAACCCATTCTGGGGCACATTCTGGATGAGGTCGTGCGGATTGGGGTGACTGAGGTCGTGCTTGTGACGGGCTACATGGGTGAACGGATCCATGAGTACGTCGGGGCCGCCTACCCGGAGCTCAAGGCAAGCTACGTGCATCAGGAGGAGAGAAAGGGGCTCGGACACGCTATCTACATGACGCGTGATTGTATGAACGACGAGCCAAGTCTGATAATCCTGGGCGATACGATCGTAACAGCCGATTTCTCGAGTCTGCTTGGTGGAGACCGCACCCTCATAGGTGTGAAGGAGGTCGACAACCCAAGCATCTTCGGCGTTGTCGAGGTTGACGGTGAGACGGTGACGAGTCTGGTCGAGAAGCCCGACGTGCCACCGAGCAATCTGGCCATCGTGGGACTCTACTACATTGCGAATACGCCTCTTCTCATGCAGTGCCTCACGGAGATCGTCAGCGGTGACCTGAAGACAAAGGGAGAGTACCAGCTGACAGACGCTCTCAAGATGATGCTCGAGCGGGGAGAGGAGATGGGGACGTTCCTCGTCGAGGGCTGGTACGACTGCGGCCGGCCGGACACGCTTCTCGAGACGAACAGGTTCCTGCTCACGCGTTCCGGGGGGAACGGGGCGGAACGAGAGGGGTCGATACTGATTCAGCCGGTGTACGTGGACGGGAGCGCGGTGATAGAGCACTCGGTTATTGGTCCGTACGTCTCCGTGGCCGCGGGAGTGGTGCTTCGGGAGTCGATCATTCGCGACAGCATCCTGAACGCAAACGCCCTCGTTGAGAAGAGTCTGCTCAAGGAGTCGCTGATTGGGGAAGGGGCCGTGGTCAAGGGGCACTACAGGAGATTGAACGTCGGCGAATCGTCCGAGATAGACATCGGTTCCTAAGGGTAGGGCCCACCGACCCGAAGCCGCAGAGATCTCTGCAGACGGCGCGGGACGAGACCTGCATGACATGGAGGATCACGTGAAGAAACACTTGTTTACATCGGAGTCAGTCACGGAGGGACATCCCGACAAGGTCGCCGATCAGATATCAGACGCGATCCTTGACGCGATCCTCACGGATGACCCGATGGGGCGCGTCGCCTGCGAGACCCTCGTGACCACGGGCCTGGCGTTTGTCTCTGGGGAGATAGACACGAAAGCCTGGGCGGACATGCCGGCGATCATTCGAGAGACAATACGGGAGATCGGATACACGGATGCCAAGTACGGGTTTGACGCCGAGACGTGCGCTGTTGTGACGGCGATAGACAAGCAGTCGAGCGACATCGCCCAAGGCGTTGACACTGGTGGGGCCGGGGATCAGGGGATGATGTTCGGGTACGCGACGACCGAGACCGAGGACTACATGCCGATGCCGATCCACCTGGCACACAAGTTGGCGCGTAGGCTGGCCAGGGTGCGAAAGGATGGGGTGATAGACTGCCTGGGTCCGGACGGCAAGACGCAGGTGACTGTGGAGTATGAGAACGCCCATCCGGTTCGCATCGATACGGTTGTCGTGTCGACACAGCACACTGAGGGTTGTGACATGGCGGAGCTCGAGGAAGTGATCCGGGCGAAAGTCGTGGATCCCGTCCTGCCTGCCGAGCTTCTCAACGGCGCCGGCTACAAGCTCTGGGTGAATCCGACAGGCGCCTTCGTCAAGGGCGGACCTCATGCCGACTGTGGCCTGACGGGCAGGAAGATAATAGTGGACACGTATGGTGGAGTTGGGAGTCACGGGGGAGGGTGCTTCTCCGGCAAGGACCCAACGAAGGTGGATCGTTCAGCCTCGTACGCGGCGCGCCACATGGCGAAGAACCTCGTGGCGGCGGGACTTGCACAACGTTGTGAGATCCAGCTCGCCTACGCGATCGGTGTTCCTGAGCCCGTCTCCGTGATGGTCGACTCGTTCGGCACAGGTATCGTGCCGGACGAGGAACTCAATGAGCTGCTGCGGAAGCACTTCGATCTTGTTCCTAGGGCCATAATCGAGCGTCTGGATCTGAGAAGGCCGATCTACAAGAAGACGGCGGCCTACGGGCACTTCGGTCGGAGTGAGCCTGAGTTCACATGGG
>DAOVNE010000192.1 GCA_030630395.1 Candidatus Eiseniibacteriota bacterium | reverse complement strand
TGTCTGGTATTGCGTGCTCGAGGATGTCTCGTCGGGTGAGACCTCGGACGAGTTCAGACTCATCGTCGAATCACCGATCTTCGCGACTCCAACCACTCCCCAGAACGGCTCGACGATTCAAGAGACGAGCACGCTCTTTGAATGGGATCCGGTGGATGGTGTCCCCTACTATCACCTCGCCCTTTCCGATCAGGAGATCACGATAGAGGAGGTGGACGGCGAGCTCGTCCTGACAGGAGCGAACCTGGTCTGGCAGGCGCTGACGAATGAGACGTCGATCCAGTACGGATCGATCGACCCGTCCGGCTACTTCGTGGACATGAACGGCACGAGCCCACCTCTGATGAGCGGATTCTCCTACAACTGGCTCATCTTCAACTGCTACGGCAACGACCCGCTCCTGACCTCCGTCGCTGGAGCCGGACTGGCCGGTTTCGCCGTCGACGTCACGACTGGAATGCTGGAGCCGCAGCTGGTCGCGCCGCCTGACTCCGTGACCATCACCGAGGAGATCCTCGACCTCAGCTGGACTCCCGTGGCCGGCGCCTCAAGCTACCACGTCTACATATATGAGAAGCGCGAACTTGGGGGCGGCGAGGCGAGCTACCCGGTCTGGGACGGCGGGACCACTGGAAACTCCGTGGAGGTCGGCGTCGGAAGCTTCCTCATATCAGGAGAGTACTCGTGGCGCGTCATTGCCCTCGACAGCACGGGCAGAGGCGTCGCGTCAGAGCTGAGGCGATTCGACTACTCGACCGACACGGGCACGGCACACATAAGGACATACCGGGAGAGTGGCGAGGGACTGCCGCGAGTAATGGTGGACATCGAGTTCGTGGCCGGTGGTGTGAGCATTCTCCCGGCCATCACGAACGAGTTCGGCTGTTTCGACAAGGAGCTGATCCCGGGCGAGTACATCTTCCTGGCATCGAAGGAGGACTACGTCGACACGATGGCGTATGCGGTCATCTACCCCGACGCTGGTCGCAACGTCTCCATCTACATGAGACGCGCCCCGGCCAGAGTGCGCGGCGTTGTCCTGGATGAATCAGATGCGACTGTCGCCAACGCGAGGGTCGTAGCCGAATCGGACGGACAAAGCATCGAGGTGTGGACGGACGTGGATGGGCTCTTCGCCATACAGGCCACGACTGGAAGCTGGACGGTGCGGGCGGAGAAGGCTGGATACGCCCCGTCGGACGATCAGGCATTCAGCCTCTCGGCCGGTGAGTACCTCGAGCTTGAAGATCCGCTCGTGCTCATCGGGACACCGGGGGTTGCGACCGGCAGCGTCTTGAACGCGGACGGCCACGCAATCACGGGCGCGATGGTCCTGGCTGAGTCATCGCTCGGGACATTCCGCGAGTTCACTGGTACGAGCGGGCACTTCGCTATCGAACTGGCTCCTGCTGTGTGGAGCATCTGGGCTGAAAAGAGCGGCTTCCAGGCGAGCATCCAGAGGGAGATCATCGTGCACGCGGGCGAGACCGAGACAATCGATCCTGCGTTCGTGCTCCTGCCGGTCGACTCATCCATCATGGGACGAGTCACTGACGGCTCGATGGATCTCGCTGATGCTCTGGTCGTCGCTATCCCTCCATCGGGAAACGTTGTCACAACGATGACAAACGCGTTCGGCGAGTTCCTTCTCATCCCGCCCAGTTCTACGTACGAACTCGAGGCAAGCTACGTTGGCTACGGCCACTCCAGGACGCACCAGGTCACGGTTGAAGCCGGTGGAGCGTTCACCGGGATCGCGCTCACGATGGAGCCGCTCGATTCATCGATCGAGGGCCTCGTCACGGCCAACGGTGAGCCGGTGAGCGGCGCGCTGGTCACGGACGGACACATGGAGACCCAGACCGGAGGCGACGGCACCTTCACACTCGATCTCCCGAGCGGAGCTCACAGCATACGCGCTCTCATGAGCGGATACGTGTCCGCTCCTCCCCTTCTTGTGGCGACATCCCCCGGTCAGGCATTGGCCGGTCTCGACATCCAGTTGGCGCATGGGGCAAGCACCTTGAGTGGCATCGTTCTGCACGAGGGGGCGACCGTCCCACGTGCGACCGTCATCTGCACAAGGGGAACGATCACAGGTGAGACGCTCACGGATGACGCCGGAGAGTTCCGTCTCTCCGTTGACGCCGGCGAGTGGGAGATATCGGCGGCCAAGGACGGCTTTGAGCCCGCAGCACCTCAGATCGTGGGCGTTGCGCCGGGACAGTCGGCGACCGGCATAGAACTCAGCCTGGTCACGAGACATGCCACCATCACCGGATCGATCACCGACGCCCGCGGAGCTGTCAGGCGCGCAACAGTGTTCGTGGGTGGCGCCGGTCACGATGGACCCGGTTGGCGAACATCCACAAGCTGGAGTGGAGGATACACCGTTCAGGTGGAACCCGGCTGTGCATACGAGATCACGGTCCGTGCGGCGGAGCACGGTACCGCCTCACTGAATGTGGCCGAGCTTGACCCCGGCGAGACAGCGACGCTGAATCTGACTCTACCTGCGTACTACGGTTCCATAGGCGGGATCGCGGAGAACTCCTCCGGCATTCCGATGCGTGGCGTCAAGGTGGTGGCCTCGTGGGGCGACAGCGCGTCCGCCGTGACAGACCACAGAGGCAACTACAGACTCTGGGTAGACGACGGCCTCTACTCGGTGCGGATGGAACGCGCCGGGTACGCAAACGCGTTCTTCTCCGGCGTGGCGGTCGTGGGCGGAGAGCTGACCGAGCTCGACGCCGACCTGCTGCCGGTCTTCGCGACCCTTGAGGGCGCCGTCAGCGACTCGCTCTCAGGCGAACCGATCGCCCATGTGGTCGTTACAAGTGTTTGCCCGGGTGGATCGGCCTCCGACGTCACCGACGCCGCGGGACGATACAGCCTGGACACGCTCGTCCCCGGCGAGAATGTGGTGAGCTTCGGAAGAGCGGGGTACCGCGGCCGGTCGATCACGCTTGCTCTGGCCGAACATGAATCGGTCGAGTTCGACCCGAGCCTCTTCCGCTTGAGCGGCACGATAGCAGGGAGAGTGACGGAGCCCGGCGGCTCTGCGCCGGTGCCCTGGGTATCGCTCTACGCCAAGGTCGGCGACCTCCTCATCTCCTCGGCAACGACTGACGATGAAGGCTTCTACGCGCTTGTCGACCTCGATCCCGAGGATCTCTACGACATCCACGCGTCGAGAACCGGATACTACGCGACATCGCAGAACCCAATCACAGGCCAAAGCCCCGGAACGGTGGGCCTGGATTTCACGATGCTACCCAGTGACGGGGTCATCTCCGGAACGGTCACGGACGGCACGTCCGGCGAGCATCTGCACGGTGTCGCGCTCGTGGCCGACGACGGCGCCGGTCACTTCGGTACCACGATGTCTGAGACCGATGGTTCCTTCGCGTTCGTGGATCTCGTTCCTCTCGAGAGCTACACGGTCGTCGCCTCGATGTACGGCTATCAAGAGGTCACGATCGACTCGATCGACGTCAACGGCGAAGGCCTTGAGATCTCAATGCCGAGGAACTTCGCCCGACTGGTCGGCACCATCTCCTCGAACGGCGAGGGCGTGAACGTGCAGGAGATCGAGGTCGTCGCCACCAGCACGACGTACGCCGGGCTGACGGAGGTTGCTGTGCCGGATGCATCGGGGGCGTACGAGATCATCGAGCTTCGTCCGGGCAGCTACCTGCTTTCGACATCGAGTCTGGGCTGCATAGCGAGCCCCGCGCAGATGGCTTTGGACCTGGGCGAGGGCGAAACGGCAACAGGATACGATTTCAGCGTGGAACGTGCGCTCATCGACCGCGTCGAGTTGAGCGGCGACACACAGATCCAGGCAGGAGGCGTGGCTTCGTACTCGGCGAGCGCCGTCGCTGAGGGCGGCGAGCTTGTCGAGACGAATCTGGAGTGGTGGATCTCACCTCAGGAAGCGGGAGCCATGTCACGAGGCACGGGGCAGTTCACGGCGAACTCCTCCTACCTCGGTGAGTTTGCGGTGGGAGTCAGAGACATTGAATCCGGAGCGACCGGTTCTCTGGCCGCCACGGTCTACGTCAGGATGGACGCATCAACAGAGGGTGTCTTCACAGACTCCCTTGGGATGTCCATCGAGATTCCGGCAGGCTCGGTGACCGAGACGAAAAGCATCTA
>DAOVNE010000110.1 GCA_030630395.1 Candidatus Eiseniibacteriota bacterium | reverse complement strand
GACGTGGGGCGGCGACATCTTTATCAGCATTCACGGGAACTCGGCTCCCAACCGCCGTGCATCCGGAACAGAGATCTTCTTCGTCTCGCCCGACGGTGCGAGCGACCAGGCCGCGCGGGAGTTGGCGGACAGGGAGAATGCGGCGGATATGGTCGGTGGTGTCTCGCCGGATGCCGCGCACGATGTTCTGTCCATCCTCGTCGATCTCAAGATGGGCGGGAACGTCCAGAAGAGCAGTCATCTCGCGACGATGATATCGAGCCAGGTCGCGAGCAGGGATCTGGGGCGGTGCGTTGTGAAGCAGGCGGGCTTTGTTGTTCTGAAATCGCTTTCGATGCCGTCCGTCCTTGTCGAGGTGGGGTTTCTGTCGAACAATCAGGACGTGGACAAACTGAAGCGTTCTGAGTACAGACAGAAGTACGCAGAATGCCTGGTTCAGGCCATCGATGACTACTTCGGATGCTATGTGCCGGCGCCGACGCCGGCGCTGAGCAGCGATACACACGTCGTCGCGGTCGGCGAGACGCTCTGGAGTATTGCGCGGCGCTACGACATCTCTGTTGAGAATTTGAGAGGCATGAACGGGCTTCCCGACGACGGCACGATCAGGATAGGACAGGTGCTATCCGTGGAGAAGTCGTAGAGTAGCAGCACTCGGGCAGAGGGATCGGGCGAGTGGGGAATCACCAGGAGGGTGAAGGTGTCCGTAGGCAGGGCGATAACCAACAACATTGCACTCAAGATAGCCGCAGTCGTCCTGGCTCTGGCGCTCTGGGCATTTGCGAAGGGCGAGCAACGCGGAGACCGTCTCATGTCGGTGCCGCTCGTCGTCCGCAATCTTCCGGAGGGCGTGACGACGGTTGAGAAGGTACCGGAGACACTCGACGTAGTGCTGGCCGGAGCGAACAAGGAACTCGTCAGCCTCACGCTCTGGGGAGACGTCTACGCATTCGTCGATATGACGGACGCCCACCCGGGCCGCTCGCTGAGGGTGAGTCTCTCTCCTGCGAATGTCGTTCTTCCGCGCAACGTAGATGTCCTGGCGCTTGAGGTCAGGAACCCGAAGAGCCTGGACCTCGATATCGATCGGCTGGTCACCAGGAGAATGAAGGTCGATCCCGTGACGGTGGGCGAACTCGCCGAGGGTTTCTTCACTCTCGGTCGCGCCATCAGTGTTCCTGATTCGGTGACCATCCACGGTCCCGCGAGCGTTGTTGACTACCTGGAGAGCATACAGACGGAGAGCCTGGATATCTCCGGGAGGAGAGCGAGGGTCGAGGCCAGCCGGAGCGTTGTCTTCGACGGGCCATGGAGCCTCAACTCTGTGCCTCGGGATGTGCGCGTCGTCGTCGAGGTTGAGGGAACGCGCACCGTCACTCTTGCTGGTGTCCAGGTCGTGTTTGAGCATGAGTCCGGCTTCCGGTCTGCCACGGTGCGTCCGCTCGCGGCGGAAGTTGTCCTGAGTGGAGCCGAGCATCAGGTGAGTACGCTCGACGCCACCGATATCGTGATTGTCGTGGACGCGCGTGGTCTCCCCAAGGGCACGCATGAGCTGGTCCCCGTCATCGAGACTCCGGAGGGCGTCGATGCGGAGCAGGTAACTCCGCTTCGGTTTACCGTGACTCTCGAGTAGGTCTATGCAGGATCTTCGAAGGGCAGAAGCCCGTCCACGTTCCCGGTCTGGAAACTCAACATGCTGGTCCTCGGAGTAGACACATCGTGTGACGAGACCTCTGCGGCCGTTCTCTCGGATGGCCGCACGATTCTCTCGAGCATCGTCGCGTCACAGGCGGTCCACGCGCAGTTTGGAGGCGTGGTGCCGGAGTATGCCTCCCGGGCGCATATGCAGTTGATCGTGCCGATCGTCAGACAGGCGCTCGAGGCCGCTCAGGTCGAACACGGGCAGATCGATGCTATCGCAGTCACGAATCGGCCAGGACTTGTTGGGTGCCTCCTCGTGGGGGTCTCGTTTGCGAAGGCACTTGCTTACTCGCTCGACATCCCGATCGTCGGCGTTGATCACATTGAGGGACACGTCTTCGCGTCGCGTCTGGCAGAACCGGATCTTCGTCTGCCTGCCGTCTGCCTGATAGCGTCGGGTGGGCATACTGAACTGATTCGTGTGGACGCCTGGGGTGAGTACGAGGCGCTGGGGCGGACGCGCGACGATGCGGCGGGCGAGGCCTTCGACAAGGTCGGGAAGATGCTCGGAATGACCTATCCGGCCGGCCCCGAGATCGAACGGAAGGCACGTGGTGGAGACCCCACGGCCTTCGACTTCCCGCGCGCCATGATGCGGCGGGGCAATCCCGACTTCAGCTTTTCGGGCCTCAAGACCGCTGTCAGGTACAAGCTCGAGGACATGGGGTCGGTTCCCGAGGGCGATGAGCTTCGAGATTTCCTGGCGAGTTTCCAGGCGGCCGTCGTCGATGCGCTCGTCGTGAAGACGATGTGGGCGGCGGAGGAAAACGGCGTTCCGACCGTTACTCTCGGCGGCGGAGTCGCCGCGAACGGAGCCCTGCGGGAGCGCCTGGTGGAAGATGCTGCAAGGCTGGGCGTGAGCGTTGTCATCCCGCCCCGTGAGTTATGCACCGACAACGGCGCCATCATTGCAGCGGTAGGTGATGCGCTCCTCGCGCGCGGGCAGCGAGACGGACCTGCGCTGGGCGTCAGCGCGTCCCGCGAGATGGTCGCGCGTTCGTTCTGAAGAGCCCCGAGAGCCTTGCCCCGAGAGGGACCTCGTAGAAATGCCTGATACGTATGTAAGCGTGGCCGTTCCGCTTCCCGTGACCGGGACCTTCACATACCTTGTGCCTGAGGAGTTCGCCTCGGCCGTGTCGGTCGGTGTTCGCGTGCTCGTGCCGTTCGGGCGGAGGAAGCTCACCGGCTTCGTGGTCGCGAAGGAGGCCACCTCCGACATCGCGCACGTCAAGGCGATCCTCGATGTGCTCGATGTCGATCCGGTCGTCGGCCCGCGCATGATCGAACTCACACGTTGGATCGCTGACTATTATATGGCCCCATGGGGCGAGGTTCTGCGCGCAGCACTCCCACCCGGTATCAACATGGAGAGCAGGCGTTTCGTTCGCATTACAGACGAGGGCCGAGAAGCTCTGGATGAGGGGGACTCCTCGCTTCCGGAGAGACGGCGGCTTCTCCTCGAGGCTGCGGCCAAGCGTGAGAAGGTGACCCTCGGACTGGCCAACCGGGAGGCAGGCGTCCCAAGGGGACAGAGTACCGATGTGCTGGCGCTTGCGAGTGCGGGTCTCGTGGACTTCTTCGAGGAGGTTCTTCCTCCGAGTGTCGCGGCGGGAACGGAAGCCGTGATTCGATTTATTGGCACCTCCAGCTCGGCGCAGGACGCGGCCGACAAGCTCGCGAGGCGCGCCCCGAAGCAGGCGCACGTCCTCAAGCTTCTCGCCGACTCGGAGAGCGGCACGGTTCCTGTTGCTGACCTGTCTCAAGCGGGGATCAGCTCGGCGACCGTCACGAGGCTCACCGAACGAGGTCTCGTCGAGAGAACGGAGCGGAGTCGTCCGAGGCTCTCCGTAGGCATGGAGGGTTGGGATCTTGGGGAGGAGGGGCCGCTCAAGCCACAACAGGAGGAAGCACTCGCGGCCATTCGCGCGAAGATGGACGCCCAGGTGCCTGCGGTGTTTCTTCTTCACGGCGTGACCGGTAGCGGCAAGACACGTGTCTACAGCGAGACCATCAGAGCGGCACTTGAGTCCGGGAAGAGCGCCATCATACTCGTCCCGGAGATATCACTCACTCCGCAGATGGTTCAGCGGATGAAGCTGGAGTTCGGAGAGCGTGTAGCCGTCATCCACAGCGGGCTCTCCCTCGGCGAACGCTACGACACGTGGAACGCCATCAGGAGAGGGCAGTTCCCGGTCGTCATCGGGCCTCGGTCGGCCGTGTTCGCGCCGGTCAGAGATCTCGGGGTCATCATAGTCGATGAAGAGCACGAGCAGACGTACAAGCAGAGCGAGTCTCCTCGATACCACGCCCGCGATGTGGCAACCATGCGCGCACGACTCGAGGGCGCTCTGGTCATCCTCGGGACGGCAACGCCGAGCCTCGAAAGCTACCTCAACGCCAGAGACGGCAAGTACGAGCTTGTCGAACTCCCCGAGCGCATAGACGCGGGACCACTTCCCGAGGTCGAGATCGTCGACATGCGCGAGACTGAGACTGTGGATTCCGAAGGGATCTTCTCGGCCACGCTCAGGGACGCCATCTCTGAGACGCTCGACTGCGGGCGGCAGGTAATCCTCTTCCTGAACAGGCGGGGGTTCGCGTCGTTCGTGCAGTGCATGGACTGCGGCCACTCGGTCCGCTGCGATGACTGCAATGTATCGATGACGTATCACTCGACCGGGAAGCTGATGCGCTGCCACTACTGTGGAAGGACCGGGGCGGCGCCGGATAGCTGTTCAGAGTGTGGAAGCATCAACCTGAGGTTCGGTGCGCCGGGGACACAGCGAGTCGAACCCGCACTGGCCGAGCTCTTTCCCGACGCTGTTGTTCAAAGGATGGATCAGGACACGACATCGCGCCACGGTTCGCACTGGCGGATCCTGAAGGAGTTCGCATCGGGGAAGATCGATATCCTGCTGGGCACACAGATGATCGCCAAAGGGCTCGATTTCCCAGGCGTCGGACTGGTCGGCGTCGTGGCCGCTGACGTTGGCCTGAACCTCCCGGACTTCCGGGCAGGTGAGAGGACGTTCCAGCTCCTGACGCAGGTCGCCGGGAGAACCGGCCGAGGTGGAACACGCGGCAAGGTTATCGTTCAGACCTATCTGCCCGATCACTACACGATCTCGCTGGCGCAGACCCAGCACTTTGAGTCGTTCTTCAAGCGGGAGATCGCGGAGCGTCAGGGACTTGGCCTCGGATATCCTCCGCACAGCCGCCTTGTCTCTGTTGTGATCAGGGGACGGGATGAACAGCAGGTGATGAAGGCGGCAGCGAGGCTCGCCGACTTTCTCGAGAAGGGCGCCGGGCAGATGCCTGAGCCACAGCCGGAGGTCCTCGGGCCCGCCCCAGCTCCGCTTGAGCGGATCAAGGGGACCTACCGCTGGCTGGTGGTGGTGCGAGGGATTGGGGGAAGCGCCAGGACCCTCATCTCCGCTGCGATGGAGCAGAAGGCGGCGCTCAAGCTCCCGAGCGGCGTTCAGCTTGTCGTCGATGTGGACCCGCTGGACCTCTTGTAGGTGCGCACTACTGGGCTGTGTGCGCATGGGTCCGAGCCACTGGGCAATGCACGTACCCAGGCGCGTGCCATTGGGCTGTGCACGCGTAGGTGCGCACTACTGGGCTGTGTGCGCATGGGCGCATCCGACGCTTGACGGCGGCAGCGGCTTCGGGTAAATTAGATAGTACCTGCCCCTTTGTGGGCAGGCGTGTTTTTCAGACATACTTCGAGATGGAGTGTACGCAGTATGACGCAAGTGACATTCAACAAGATCCAGAAGGACGCCGAGATAACGACCATGCTCAAGACCGCGAACGATCAGCTCGGGGTCATCGGGTATACGGAGCACGGCGTG